>JBFJPA010000049.1:0-14829 GCA_041617355.1 Longimicrobiales bacterium | reverse complement strand
CCCCGCGGCTGTCGGTTTCGATGCGAATCGCCGTTGCCACCATGGCATCGCAGCCGGCGGGAGCACCGCTGGGCGGCAGGCCCATCGGCGTCGGGAACGGCCGTAGCCCGGCGGCACGCAGCCGGTGGGTGAGTGCCTGCATCGCGGGCTCCGGCGATTCCGGCTCGAGCGGGAACGGCCGGCGTGCCGGCGGCTCGGTCGGGTCGATCCCGCGACGGCCGCGCGCGGCGCACATCTGCTCCGCGAGCGCGTAGTACTCGACCAGTTCGTCGGGGTCGATCGGCCAGGCGGGCGACTCGCCGTCGAAGTGCTCGAGCCGACCGAAGTCTTCCTGACGCAGCCGGAACAGAGGCACTGGCGTCGTGGCCGTCGGCGCGAGTGCGTCGGCATTGCGGTCGAGCAAGAGGACCGACCGGCCGCTCGCGGCCAGTGCGCCGGCGACCGTGACGCCCGCCGTGCTCGCGCCGATGACGATGGCCTCGTGGTGTTCAGATCGCATGGAGTTCTCTCTCCGCATCAGCTGGCCGCAGCGCCGGCCATGTCCGCGATTCCGGCACGCGCAGTCGCTGCACGCCGGGCTCCCATCCGCTCGATCAGGTGATCTCCGACCCGCAGCGCATTCGCCATGATCGTGAGCGCCGGGTTCACCGCCCCGGACGACGGGAAGAAGCTGCCGTCCACGACGTACAGGTTGTCGATGTCGTGGGCACGGCAATTCACGTCCAGCACCGACGTCTTCGGATCCGGGCCGAAGCGCAGTGTGCCGTTCTGGTGCGCGACGCCGGCCAACGGGATGCGCTGACCGACGAACAGGCTCCGCGCGAACAGGCCACGGTGGCAGTCCTTGCCGTGCACCGGACACGCGCGCTGGTTCTGAATCAGCCCCTTGAGCTTGTCGATCAGGCGGCGATGTCCTTCTTCGTTGTTCGGCCGATAGCTCAGCACGATGTTGCCCTGCCGATCGAGTGTGACGCGATTCGCCGCATCCGGCAGGTCCTCCGATGTCAGCCAGAAGTCGAGCGAATGCTTCGCCATTTGCTCGAGCGTGAATCCCGGCACGAGCGGCGGCGCGCCCGCTTTCAGCGTCTCGCCATCGAGTTTGCCGACGAAGGAGATGTGGCCCATCGGATACGGCCAGTCGGGCGTGCCGAAATAGAAGTCGTTCACGGAAAGCGATTTCTGGAAAACCGTCGGATTGGGACACAGCGAAATCGCCATGAGCACGGAGTTGATGTGCCCCATGTAATGACGGCCGACCATGTCCGACCCGTTCGCAAGGCCGTTCGGGTGGCGGTCGTTCGCCGAGCGGAGCAGCAGCGCCGCGGAGTTGATCGCACCACACGACACCACGACGACATCCGCCGTGTAGCGCTGGCTGCCGCTGTCTCGCTCCACGTGCACGCCTGTCACCGTCCGGCCGCTCGCATCCGTCTCTAGTTTCGTGACCCGTGCGCCGGTCACGAGCTCGACGTTCGAGTGTTGCAGCGCCGGGTCGACGGCGCACACCTGCGCGTCGGCCTTCGCGTTCACGAGACACGGAAAGCCGTCACACGTCTCGCAGCGGATACACGCGCTGCGACGCCGGTGCGCCTCGTTCAGCATGATGCCCAGCGGCGTGTGGAATGGCCGCAGACCCTGAGCCTGGAGATCCTCCGCCAGCTGCTGGAGCCGCGGCTCGTGACTGACGGGCGGATAGGGATACGGCGTGCTCGTCGGCGGCTCCGTCGGGTCCTCGCCGCGCGCGCCGTGCACCGTGAACAACCGCTCGGCCTCGCCGTAGTACGGCTCCAGCTCGTCGTACGAGATCGGCCAGGCCGGCGAGAGGCCGCCGTGGTGACGCAGCTCGCCGAAGTCCTCGCGCCGCAGGCGGAACAGCGCGGCCCCATAGAACTTCGTGTTGCCACCCACGTTGTAATTCGTGTGCGGGTGCAGCGGCTTGCCGTCGCTGTCGTACCAGACTTCCTTCGCCTGGTACCTGCCCATGACGTTGACGGCGCGCGGACTCCAGTTGTCCTTTTCCCGCGGCACATAGTCGCCGCGTTCGAGCAGGAGCACGCGCAGGCCGGAGGGGGCCAGACGGTGGGCGAGCGTGCCGCCGCCCGCCCCCGTCCCGATGATGATCACGTCGTAATGCGTTCCGCCGGACATGTCCGCCTCGCGGTTCGTGGATCGCAGCGTCGGAGTCAGTTGCCGGAAGCGATCGCCTGACGGGCCATGACGGTCGCCTTGATCACCTGCGTCACCGGCGGCGCGGGGAAGTCATCGCCTGCGCTGCGAATCACGCCATTCTCGACCTTGCCGGCATCGGGCGACGTCTGGCGCGGACCCTGGTTCGGGCCGAGGCCGGGCTCCTCGTTCACTTCGGTGCCCGCGTCCCACAGTGTCAGGTGCGCCGTGTGATCCACGTTCGTGAGCGGACGGCCGTTCGCATCGAACAGATCGAATGCATCGGTGTTCGCGTAGAACCAGTCGTTCGACTGACCGAACATCATCGCCAGCAGCAGCTTGTCGCCCGGCTTCGCCGTGAACGTGATCTCGAAAGTTTTGCCCGGAAGCGCCGGACCGGCCTCGGTGTCGCCGAGCGGAATCGCAACTGCGCCAGACGCGACCACGCCCGACATCGCGGCCAGGGACTCCGCGAGCTTCGTGGGATTGCCTTCTTCCGCCAGCTGCTCGAGGCCGTTGGTGCCGGCGCTCGCGCCCGGCGTGAAGATCGGGTTGCCGCTGCGCACGAGCGCCCACGCGACCGGCGAGGTCGGCGCGGGCGCCGTTTCGCCATTCGACAGTTTCAACGTCGTGGGTGTGGATACGTTCTCAATGCGCACCGTGAACTCGGCGGCCATGTCGCCCGCGCCGCCCATGGTCAGCGGCGCCGTCGCGAAGTTGACGCCGAACCGGCGGCACCAGACCGTGATGGCGCGATACCGCGTCAGATCGACATCCGCCGGAACCTCGTAGTTCTGGTCGCCGACGTTGCCCTTCATGGCGCCCAGATCGATGAAACCCGCGTTCTTCACTGTCTCGTTGTCGGACGCATCGTTCGCGGCGACGAGGTAGATCCGCACGTCCGGACCGTTCGACGTGTGGAACTGCGTCAGCCGGAGCGTGCGCATGCCATCGGCTGCCTGGTAGATCGTGGCGACGCCCTGCGTCTCGTGAGAGACCGAGCGGAACGAGCCGCTCAGCACTGCCATCGGCGCGCTCGACTCGGCAGCCGTCTCGAACGTCTCCGAAACCGTCTGGTTGATGAACAGCCGCTCGGGCCGGAACGCATACCAGCCGCCGACCACGACGACCGCCGCAATGCCGGCGAGAAGGTTCCTTCGATTCATACCGATTCTCCTCTTGGAGCTCTCTTGGGTTCACACCCCGTTCTCTGCGTGGGGCGGCGGCTATAACGAGGTGAAGCGGGAAGATGGTTCCCGGTTCGCAGGGTCGGGGGTCGAGGGCGGCGGCGGCGGCGGGGAAACGGATTCCGGAAGAACGGCGAGATCGCGACGAATTCCAATCAGCCGGGAACGTGCCCGGGTCCCGTGCACGCTGCACGTAAACGTGCCCATGCCCGTGCCCCGCAACCTGGCTGCGCCATGAGGCCGCACGGCCTCATGGCGCAGCCGGCGGCCCCGCGTAATCGCAAAAGATGCACGGATCGCCGTCGATGTGGCGGTACTTCGCGCAGGGGATGCGGCGGCGGCCCTGACGGTGGAGATGCAGCTGTGCGGCGGCCAGCATGCCGAGGAACGGGGCCGTGAAATAGATCCAGAGCGCCGTCCAGTCGCGTGCGACGAACGCCGACCCGAATGTGCGGGCAGGGTTCATGCTCATCCCGGAGATGGGCGCCTCGACGGTGATGTACGTAGCGACGAGGATGCCCGCGAACAGGCCTGTATAGCGCGCGAGCTTCGCGTGCGCCGCCGTCGTCAGCACGACCGTCATGAGGATCATCGTGATGACCATCTCGGCCAGGAACGCGGGCAGGATGCCGCCGGTCGGCAAGGTCGCCACGTAGTGAACGGCCGGATCCGCTGCCGCACCGCGCAGGAGGAAGGCGGCAAGGAGAACGCCGACGATGGCGCCGACGAACTGTGCGACCGGATAGAGGGCCGCATCCCGCGGCGCGACACGCCCCAGGCGGAAGAACGTCAGGGTGAACGCCGGATTCAGGTGCGCCCCGGAGCGGCGGCCCCAGCGCGAGTAGACGAGTGCGATCGACGTCGTGCCCATCGCGATACCCATGAGCAGCCGCCGTAGATTGGCGTCCGGCAGCGCGAGGTGCACGGGTGAGGCCGGGTGCTCGAGCAACGTGCCGAAGACACACGCCGAGATCATGAACGTGCCGAGCGCCCACGCCTCAATGAGGTACTCTCGCCAGTGCAGCGGCGTCGTGACGGTGGGCCGGGTCATGCCCCGTGCCCACCGGTGTGCCGGTTTGACGGCCGACTCGATCATGCGCCGCCCGCGGCCTTCCTGCGCCGCGTCTTCGGAGCGTCGTCCGGCGTGGGGCTCTTGCCGTTGCTTGCGCCGTTGTTGCCGTTCCGGCGAGTCGCTGCCTTACGCTCTGGGGCGAGCGATCCTTGCAGCACGCGCAACAGCTCGCCGAGCGACCAGGCCTGGAACGGACAGCCGCGTGGTGTAAACGGTTCCTCGGCGTCCGCAATCTCGCTGACGTGTCCGAGTCCGGCCTGCTCGAGGTGTGCGAGCAGCGGTGTCACGAATCGTGCGCGGGCTTCCGCCTTCGCGGCCCGGGTCGAGCCCCGCACGGCGAGCCACGCGTCGATGAACGGACCTGCCAGCCACGGCCAGACCGTGCCCTGGTGGTACGCCCCATCCCGCTCACGCACGCCGCCTTCGTAATGGGGCGTGTATCCCGGCGTGTCCGGCGCCAGCGACCGTGGCCCGAGCGGCGTCCACAGTCGCGACTCGACGGCTTCGACGATGGCGCGAGCGCGCCGTTTCATCTCTGCCGTGCCGCCCGCGAGCGGCGGAAACGGCAAGCCGCCGACGGCGAGGATCTGGTTGGGCCGGATCGTCGCATCGTTCTTGCCCGGCTCGTGATCGACATCGACCACGTCGTAGAGACAGTTCGTCTCCGCATTCCAGAAACGCTCGCGGAACGCGGACTCCGCCTGTCGCAGGACCGGCTCCCAGGAGCCGTCGATGGCGCTGCCGATGCGGAGCGCGTTCAACCAGAGCGCCTGCACTTCCACCGGCTTCCCGATGCGCGGCGTTACGACCCAGTCGCCGACCTTCGCGTCCATCCACGTCAGTTGCACGCCCGGTACGCCGGCCGCGAGCAGGAAGTCATCATCGGCGTGGATGCCGAAACGCGTGCCGCGCGTGTAGCCGGTCAGGATCTTCGTCACCGCATTCTCGAGCGCGGCGCGGTCCGACGTCGAAAGCGGGTGCAGCGCGCGGTCGCACGCGGCCAGGAAATCGTGCACCGCGATGATGTACCAGAGCGATGCATCTACGGAGTTGTATTCGGGCGCCTGTCCCTGCTCCGGGAAGAAGTTGGGCAGCATCCCCTCGGACACGCTGTCGGCCCAACCGAGCAGGATCGCGCGCGTATCGTCCAGTCGGCCGGTCGCGATACACAGGCCGCGCACGGCGATGAACGTGTCGCGGCCCCAGTCGGAGAACCACGGGTAGCCGGCGATGATCGACATGCCGCTGCCGCGTCGAACGAGATATTGATCGGCGGCGCGGTGCAGCGGATTCAGGAACGCGGCTCGGCGCAGCCGCTCGGCCGTGCGTAGTCGCTGCGCGATCGCCGGAGCCGCGCCCTCGTCGTCGAGCAGGCGATCCGCATCGTCCCCCGCTGCCGCGACGATCCAGCACGCATCCGTTCGCGACAGGTCGAACGTGAGTGTGCCCGGCGACGCGAGGTCTTCGACGGCGTCGAGGCCACGTGCGAGCTCCTCCGCGTATTCGAAGTTGCGGTACCACTCCGGTGCGTGCTCGTAACGCGCGTTCGCCACGGACCTGACGGCCGGCACATCCGGATACGGGCGCCACGTCACACGTTCGCCGCGACGGTCCGCGTCGAATCGGAACGCCTCGTTTTCATGGTGCGTGCCGTGCGGGTCGCGGCCCGACAGGAACGGGCGGATGACCAGTCGCACGCCTTCGCGAGGACCGCGTGCGGACCAGGTCAGCACGGCCGCCGGCGCGCCGCGCGGGACGACCAGCTCGTGCGTGATCTCGAGCCCGTCTTCGAACCGGTAGGTCCAGCGCGGCCACGGCTCGTGGCTGAAGTTCTCGAGCCAACGATCACCATCCGGATGTCGCACGCCGGGCGTGTACCGCTGCGCCGTCAATGCGAAGCGCGCTTCGGGCGTCTCGATCCACGCATCGAATCCATTGACGAGCACGTATCGTCCGGTCGGCGGCCGGGTGGCCGCGAGCAGGATCGCGTGATAGCGCCGCGTGCGTGGGCCCGCGACCGGGCCGGACGCGAAGCCGCCCAGCCCATCCGCCTCGAGCCACTCAGCTGTGGACCGCATGGACCCGTCCCTTCTTCGCCACGACGGTGACGTCCGGACCCAGCTCGGCATCGTCCTCGACGGCACGCCCTTCACGCGCGCCGCCCCGTTCCGCCAGGTCGTGGATCAGCCGTACGACGAGCGCTGTCCAGCCGGTCTGGTGACTCGCGCCGACGCCGCGTCCCGTATCGCCACAGAAGTACTCGTGGTACAGAATCAGGTCCCGCCAGTGTGGATCCTGCGCGTAGCGGCCCTCGTGTCCGTGACACGGACGGCGGCCGTCTGCGTCCGGCAGGAAAAGACGCACCAGACGCGCCGAGATCTCCTGCGCGACCTCGTCCAGCGTGACCATCCGGCCGGAGCCCGTCGGGTATTCGACCAGTAGCGCGTCACCATAGAAGTGTGCATAACGCTCCAGCGCTTCGACGAGCAGGTAGTTCAGCGGCCACCAAACCGGTCCTCGCCAGTTCGAGTTCCCGCCAAACAGTCCGGTATTCGACTCCGCCGGCGTGTACTCGACGCGGTACTCGACGCCGTTGTGCCGAAGCACGTACGGATCGTCACGGTAGACGCGCGACAGCGAACGAATGCCGTTCGGCGCGAGCAGCTCGCTTTCATCCAGCATGTAGCGGAGTGCTCGTGCGAGCCGCTCCTTCGATGGAATCGCCAGCAAGCGACGATCGTTGGTGTCACCGCCGCGCGCTTCCATGCACGCGATCAGGCGAGTCACATCCTTGCGGTTGCGCAGGAACCAGTCCATCCGCTTGCGGAATCCCGGCAGTCGGTCGATCACGTCCTGCTCGAGGATCTCGCAGGCGAGCAAAGGGACCAGGCCGACGAGGGACCGGATCCGCAGCGGCTGCTTGTTACCGTTCACGTGGAGGTGGTCGTAGAAGAAGCCGTCTTCCTCGTCCCACAGCCCCGTGCCGCCGAGGTTGTTGATGGCATCGGCGATGCCGATGAAGTGTTCGAAGAACTTCGAGGCGACGTCCTCGTACGCCGCGTCCTCCTTCGCCAGCTCGAGCGCCATGCCGAGCATGGTCAGGCAGTAGAACGCCATCCAGGCGGTGCCATCGGCCTGCTCGAGGTGTCCTCCCGTGGGCAGCGGCTGCGACCGATCGAACACGCCGATGTTGTCGAGTCCGAGGAAGCCGCCGCCGAACAGGTTGTTGCCTTCCGGGTCCTTCCGGTTGACCCACCACGTGAAGTTGATGAGCAGCTTGTGGAACGCGCGCTGCAGGAAGGTGCGGTCCCGGCTTCCGCGCGGGCCCGTCATCTTGTAGACGCGCCAGCAGGCCCACGCGTGGACGGGTGGATTGACATCGCCGAACGCGAATTCGTACGCCGGCAACTGGCCGTTCGGGTGCATGTACCACTCCCGCATCATGAGCAGGAGCTGGTGCTTCGCGAAGCCCGGATCGATGCGGGCCAGCGCGACGACGTGGAAGGCCAGGTCCCAAGCCGCGTACCACGGATACTCCCACTTGTCCGGCATCAGGATCACATCACGGTGGTGCATGTGCTGCCACTCGTGATTGCGGCCGCTCCAGCGGCTGGCAGGCGGCTGCGGATATGCGGGATCGCCTTCGAGCCACTCCTTCACGACGTAGTAGAAGAACTGTTTCGACCAGAGCAGCCCGGCGTACGCCTGGCGCGCGACGTGCCGCTCTTCATCCGAGCCGGCTTTGACGCGATTCGCGTAGAACGTGTCCGCGTCCTCGACCCGCGCGTTGAACACGGAATCGAAGCCGCTGCCGAACGGCTGGGCCGGCGCATCCTGTTCGGAGTAGAGCCGCAGCCGGAGCGTGACCGAGCCGCCCGCCGGGATCTCGAGCACGTGGTGGAACGCCGCTTTCGTCCCCTCAGCCGTGTGCACGGCATCAAACGCGCCTTCGATCACGTAGCGGTGGAACGCGTCTTTCACGTAGGGCGACGCGTTCTTGGTTCCGAAGAGTCGCTCGACGTTCGTCTCGTTTTCCGTGAACAGCAGGCCCTCCCCGCCGTCTTCCGCGACCAGCCGGTACGCGCCGAGCGTTTCATGCTCGGCCCGGACGGTCCGGCCATCGATACGCGACAGACGAGGCTTGCCCGGATACGACTCGCCGGTACGGCCCCATGACCACGTGTTGCGGAACCAGACGGTCGGTAACAGGTGCACGGTCGCCGCGTCCGCGCCGCGATTGGAGACCGTGATCCGGATCAGCAGATCGTCGGGTCCGGCCTTCGCATACTCCGCGTGCACGTCGAAGTAGGCTTCGTCATCGAAAGCGCCCGTATCGAGCAGCTCGAATTCGCCGACGTCTTTGCCGCGGCGCCGGTTCTCGCCGACGAGATCCGCGTACGGATAGGCGCGTTGCGGGTACTTGTAGAGCGCCTTCATGTAGGAGTGCGTGGGCGTGGAGTCGAGGTAGTAGTACAGCTCCTTCACGTCCTCGCCGTGATTCCCTTCCGGACCCGTCAGTCCAAACAGCCGCTCCTTCAGGATGGGATCGCGGCCGTTCCAGAGCGCGAGGGCGAAGGCCAGCCGGCACTGCCGGTCGCAGATGCCCAGAAGCCCGTCCTCCCCCCAGCGGTAGGCGCGGCTGCGCGCGTGATCGTGCGGGAAGTAGTCCCAGCACTCACCCCAGGCGGAGTAGTCCTCTCGGACCGTTCCCCATTGCCGGTCCGAGAGATAGGGTCCCCAGCGCTTCCAGTTCTGCTGGCGGTGTTCGTCCTGTTCCAGGCGTTTCGTTTCGGCGTCGCTCACGACTCCGTTCCTTTCCTGACTCGAAGCATTTGTCCGTCGGGATGGTCCTCGACTGCTGCCGGAACGTCGGCCGAGGGGGCTTGGTTCCAGGCGCGGGGGCGGGGGGTAACCCGCCGGGTGCGGCCGCCGGGAACGAACGGGAGGCCTGCCGGGATTCGCCCTGCATCGCTCTCGCGTGTTCTCGTGAGGTGACCATGATCCAGATCCGTCATCGCGACACGGCCGAGCCCGTCGCAACCGTCAAGGCACAGACCCTGGCAGGCGCGAGGTTGGCCGCCCAGAACCTCTCGTACGGCGTTCTCGAGGGGACGAACATCCGCAACGCCGACCTGCGTGGAGCGGACCTCTGCCTCGCACTCGGTTCGGCATGCGACGGGTCCGGCGCGAATTTCCAGGGCGCCGACCTTTCTGGAATGGACCTGACCGACGCCAATCTCGCGGACGCCGATTTCTCCGAGGCCCGGCTCTTCGCCACGCGGTTGGACCGAGCCCGGCTCCACTCGGCCCGATTCCACCACGCGAGTGCCCGTATGGCGTATTTCGCCGGCGCCGGCTTACGCGACGCCGATCTGCGTGGAGCCACACTCCATCATAGCGACTTTCGCGGTGCGGACCTGACCGGCGCCGATCTGTCCGAGGTGAACCTCGCGTTCGCGAACCTGGACGGCGCCAACCTCGCATGGGCCACACTCACAGGCGCCGACCTGACGTCGGCGTCGTTGCGTGGCGCCGATCTACGCCACGCCAACCTCGTACTCGCAAACTGTAACGGCGCCAAATCCGACGGAGCCCGCTTCGACGACGCGACGGTCGGCCGGACGGTTTTCGCCGATTGTCGTGGCCTCGAGGACGCGATCGGACTCGATACGCTGAATCACCTCGATCACAGTGTGCTCGACCTCGGCACGTTGCGCCGCTGCATCCACAGCCTGCCCGACGCGTTCCTGCTGGGCGCAGGCCTGTCCGGCAAGGAGCTGCAGGTGCTGCGCGGCGCGCTCGCGCGCCCGGCCTGATCGGTCAGGCGGCAGGATCGCGGCCCCTACGGCGTTGGGCAGTCCGACGAGACCGACGCCATGCGCGAGAGGGAAACGGCGGGCGCGCCCACGAAGCGTGAGCGCGACGCCGCCCCACCTCTGCTTCACGTCCCGCCGCCCGTCAGGACGTTCAGTCGATACAGCCCCGTCCGCGCCGTCAGATACAACGTCCGGCCGTCCGCACCGCCCCAGGCGAAGTTGTGCGCGGGCTCGGGCCCGCGGAGCACACCCAGTCGGCGGCCATCCGGCGCAATGATCCAGAGTCCGCCGGGACCGGACACGAACACGTTGCCGGCGCGATCCACTTTCACGCCATCGATCGCTTCCTCGCCCGCCTCTGCCGTGAGGTCGAGGAAGACTTCGCCGCGGCCGAGTGTGCCGTCGGGCTGGACCGGATAGCGCAGCACGACCTTGCGGTGGTCAGCCCAGTTGCCGACGTACAGGAATCGCTCATCGGGTGAAAATGCGAGGCCGTTCGGACCCTCGAGCTCGGCACTGACCAGGTCGACGCGGCCGCCGGCCGCGCGGTATACGCCGAAGTGCGGCTGCTCACGGCGCGGATCGTCCGCGAAGCGCGGCAGACCGAACGGCGGATCCGTGAAGTACAGCGAGCCATCCGACCGATAGACCAGGTCGTTCGGGCTGTTCAGCCGCTTGCCGTCGAACCGGTCCGCCACGACGTCCACAGCCCCGTCCTGGCCGAGACGCGAGACGCGGCGATTGCCGTGCTCCGCGATCGTGAGACGGCCCGATGCGTCGAAGGCGAGCCCGTTCGAGCCCGGCTGGCGGTACTCGGCGATGTCCCCGCCCGCATAGCCGCTCTGTTCGCGGAATACCGACAGACCCTCGGCTTCCGACCAGCGATAGATGCGGTTTGCGTTCGGATCACTGAACAGCAGCGACTGGTCCACCTTGCGCCAGGCAGGGCCCTCGGTGAACTGGAAGCCTTCGGCCAGCTTCTGCAGCTTCGCGCCCTTCCCGATCACGGCATCCAGTCCAGCATCGAGCTTCACGACCTCGAGCGGCACTTCCGTCGGACGGATCGCACGCGGTTCACGGTAGAACTCGAGACGCGCACCGCGCACCCAGATGTAGTTCATCGGCGGGTCCGAGAGCGGACCGTTTACGCCGAACACCGCGAGCTGGATGCGCTGGCCCGGGCGCACGCCCTCCGCCACGACCAGCCGATTCGGCTGGTTCCAGCCCTGGATCAGATTCGTGTTGCGCGCGCCGACCGTGCGCGGCAACTCGCCATCGACCCAGACCTCGGCGTAATCGTCGACCGTGATCTCGAAGACGACGGTGCTGCCCGTGGGATCGAAGCCTCCCACACGCTCCGGTACCGTCACGTTCAGCCGATACCACGCGAACGAGACGAGGCCGTTCGACTTGCGGGCCGCCAACTGCGTCGGCGGCAGCACGGACCATGCAGAATCATCGAACCCCGCGACCCCCGCCTTCGGCTCGATCGTGTACGTCATGTTCGGCACACCCGTCGGCTTGTTGTCCGGACCGACGGCACGGAATGGAACCTCGACCACTTTTGCATCCGCATAGCGCCAGGCGCCGCGCACCAGCTGCACTCCCTCGTCCGTGCCCAGGTCGACACTCGCATTCGGCCGACCCTTCGGCACTCTGTCCGGATCGACGCTCACGGCGACCGACCTGCTCCCTCCATCTGTCTCTGCGCCCTGTACACCCGTCAGCCACGGGCCCGCGGCCAGAACCGCAATCACCGCCGCGAGCCCCCAGCGACTCAATACGACTCGCCCCATCATCGTAGCCTCGCCATTCCAGTTTCGTCTCACCTATCGCGGCCGTAGACATCCTCGGCCTCGCGGCGCAACAACGATGCGGTCCGCTCGTTTGGTTCCATGGGCGAGGATGTGGTTCGTCGTCCCTTAGAGAGCGAGACGGATGCGAGATCGGGTCGCGGGGTCCTTCAGCGGAGTGTCGCGGAGAACTCGGAGTAACCGGAGAACGCGGAATCCGTATATCCGTTACATCAGAACGATTCGTTCTCTGTGTGCTCTGTGGTTGATGATCCGTTGGACCTCGGACTGAATCGCGGTCTGAACGGACCGCGAATCAGTCCTCGAACGAACCGAACAGGTTGTTGAAGGACTCGGCCAGGGTGGGGTGTGCGAAGACGCCGTCCCGCAGTGCCGTATAGGGCATGCCTCCCATCATCGCGATCTGCAACGCACTCATGATCTCGCCGCCCTCGATGCCGAGCACGGCGCAACCGAGGATCCGGTCGGTCTCTCCGTCGACGACCGCCTTCATGACACCGCGCGGTTCATCCATCTCGAGCGCACGTGCGACGCGACTCATCGGCATGCGTGCGACGCGGACGGGCCGGCCCGATTTCCGGGCCTCGGTCTCCGTCATGCCGACGCGACCCAGCTGCGGATCGATGAAGACCGTGTACGGCACCATACGCTCCCGCGTCGTGGCGCGACCGCCCTCCAGCAAGTTGGTGCGCAGGATGCGGTAGTCATCGTAGGAGATGTGCGTGAACGCGGGACCACCCTTCACATCGCCCACGGCGTATACACCCTCCGCACTCGTCTCCAGCCGCTCGTTCACGCGAATGAACCCGCCTTCGTCGATCTCGATGCCGGCGGCCGCTGCATCGAGCGTGTCGGTGTTCGGCGTGCGGCCTGCGGCAAACAGGACGTGCGTCGTTTCGATCGTGCAGCTCTCGCCGTTGCGGCCGACCGTCGTGCGAATCGCTCCGCCCGGCGCCGCCTCGAACCGCGTAGGCTGTGTGTCGAGCAGCACCTTGATGCCGTCCTCCTTCATGATCTCGGTTATCGTCTCGGCGATGTCGGCGTCTTCGAGTGGCAGCAGTTGGCGGCCACGCTGCAGCACCGTGACCTGTGCGCCGAAGCGGCGGAACATCTGCCCGAACTCGAGCCCGATGTAGCCGCCGCCGACCACCAGGAGGTGACCGGGCACCTCGTCCAACTCCATGATCGAAGTGGAGTCCAGCCACGGCACACTCTCGATACCGGGCACGTCCGGCAGCGTTGGCCGACCCCCGGTATTGATGAAGATCTGCGGCGCCCGCAGCGTTTGGTCGCCCGCGTCCGTGCGCACCGTGACGGTTCGCTCGCCGCTGAAGCGGGCATCGCCACGCACGAGATCCACGCCCGCGGCATCGAGGCGACGCTCGCTACCGGACCGAAAGCTCGTGACGATCTCGCGCTTGCGTTGACGCACGCGTCGCATGTCCACCCGCGGTGCAGGCACCTGCACACCATAATCGGCGGATCGGCGAACGAGGTAGGCGACGCGTGCGCTCGCGACCATCGTTTTCGTGGGCGTGCACCCTTCGTTGATGCAGGTGCCGCCCACGTGTTCACGCTCGACGAGCGCCGTGCGGCGCCCGGCTGTCGCGAATGCGCCGGCCAGCGGTCCACCCGCCTGGCCGGCTCCGATCACGATGACGTCGTACTCCATCCCTCCTCGCCCCCTCCTTGCGTGCGCTCCTGCTCGAGGAGTCGCGACAGCCGCGAGCGTAAGTCGAGCGGCACGTCGATCCGCTGCAGCTTCGTGCGGACCTCCTGCAGCACAGTCTTCTCGAATCCGAACTCGCGCGCACAGACCTCGCAGGTCTCGAGATGCTCTTCCACGTGCCGCATCTCGTCCGGGCGCAGTTCGCGATCTAGGAAATCATCGAGGCGGCGCAGCGCCTCCTCACACGTGTAACGATCGAGTGGGTTCATTCTTCGTCCTCATCCTCCTGGCCCAACTTCGGGAGGAGGCCATGGTCCGCGGCGATTTGCCATAGCCTCTTCTGCAGCATTCGCCGCGCCCGGTGCAGCCGCGATCTCACCGTGCCGACCGGAATTCCGAGGACTTCCGCGATGTCCTGGTAACGGAAGTCCTCCATGAAATAGAGCGTCGCCACGACGCGGTACTCTTCGGGCAGGTCCTGCAGCGCCGCGGCGACCTTCTCCGACTCCAGGCGTCCCAGAGCCGAACGCGCCGGATCCATCTGATCGGCGCGCACACCCGTATCACCACTCCGTATGAAGAGGAACTGCTCCGTCGCCTCTTCCAGACTGCAAAGCCCGCGTTCGTTGCGGCGACGACGGTACGACGAACAGAACGCATTCGTCAGGATTCGGTAGATCCACGCCTTGAAGTTGGTGCCGGGCCGAAAGGTATGGAACGCGCGGAACGCGAGGAGCGTCGCTTCCTGGACCAGGTCCTCGGCGTCCGCCCGGTTCCGCGTCATGTGCAGGGCAGCGCCGTACAACGAGCCCAGCAGCGGCTCGAGCAGCTCCTCGAACCCCGGCGTCGATTCGACCGACGGTGCTTCGATCATCCCTGGCTCCCGCGAAGAACGGGGCCGCGCGGACACACGCGCCTGCGGTCCCCCTGACCGGGCCACTGACCGGCTTTCTTCAAACTCGACTCTCTCCAAGCTCGGTTCCCGTCCCTCGCAGGCCGCGAACAGTCCGAGCCGCCTCCCCGACTGGGCGCGACTGATGGGCCTCAACGCGACCGGCTCGAAAAGAGTTCCCAGGGAAAGAAAAAGGGCCGGGGCGCTCGATTT
>JBFJPA010000048.1:0-14851 GCA_041617355.1 Longimicrobiales bacterium | reverse complement strand
CTGCTCGGCCGGGCGCTGCGTCGCCGTCGCGAGACCGCGATCCGACTGGCATTGGGTGTGTCCCGGCGACGCCTCGTCGGCGATGCGCTCATGGAAAGCCTGGTGCTGGCACTGGCCGGCGGGACTGCCGCCCTCGCGGCCGCTCGCTGGGGTGGCGACATCGTGCGCTCGACGCTGTTGCCGGGCGTCGACTGGTCCGCCGGACAGGCCGGCGGCGGGCTGATCGGATTCGTGATCGCTCTGGCGTTGGTCTCGGGCGCCATCTCCGCGTTGATGCCGGCACTCCAGGCCACCCGTGCGGACGTGAATGATGCGCTCCGCGCGTCTGCCGGCGCCATCACGCGGACGACCCTGCGCACGCGTGGGCTGCTGTCGGTCGCGCAGGCTGCGCTATCCGTCGTGCTGCTTGTCGGTGCGGGTCTGTTCCTGCGCAGTCTCCAGCGCGTCGGTTCGGCCGACATGGGGTTCGAGCCCGACGGCATGCTGGTCGGCCATATCGTGAAAGACGCCGATGGCACGTTCGACGACGAGGCGCAACGCGCCTGGTTCGAGCGGGCCATCGATCAGGTCGAGCGTCTGCCGGGCGTGCTCGGCGCCGCCGCGGCCACTTCGACGCCGTTCTACGATGCGTACGCGTTCGGCATGCGCGTGCCCGGGCTCGACTCGATTCCGCCTTCGCCCGTGGGCGGCCCGTACGGTCAGGCCGTGACGCCGGACTACTTCGACGTTCTGGGCCTTGCGGTCCGCCGCGGCCGCGCGCTCGCGACCGGGGATCGCGACGGCAGTCCGCCGGTCATCGTGATCAATCATGCGCTGTCGGAACTGCTCTGGCCCGGTGAAGACGCGATCGGCCGGTGCATCCATGTGAACATCGAACGGGATGCGCCATTGCCGCCCTGTGCGGAAGTCGTCGGTGTCGTGGAGGTCGCAGCGCGCGGCTCGATCAACGAGGAGGCGACGCCGCAGTATTACACGGCCGCAGCGCAACGCCTGATCCCGGTCACGCCGAACGTGCTCTTCGTACGCACCGGTGGCGACGCGAACCGGCAGGCGCTGCCCGTGCGCGATGCGCTGCTCGCGTTGGACGAGCGGCTCCGCTTCGTCGAGGTGCGGCCATTGATCGACATGGCCGCGAGCGAGTTGCGCCCCTGGCGTCTCGGCGCCACGCTCTTCACCGCCTTCGGCCTGATCGCGCTGCTGGTCGCGTCGCTCGGCCTGTTCTCCGTGCTCGCGTTCGATGTCGCGCAGCGCGTCCGGGAGATCGGGCTGCGCGCCGCTCTCGGCGCCACGACACCGGGCATCATCGGCCTTGTCGTCGGCCGCGCCGCGCGCATCACGGCGGGCGGCATCGCCATTGGTCTGACCGTCTCGCTGCTGCTCGCCCCGCGCATCGGTGATCTACTCTACCAGGTCGAGCCTCGTGACCCGCTCACGTTCCTGGGCGTGGCCGCGCTCCTGATCGGCGTCGCGGCCGTCGCCAGCGCGCTGCCCGCCTGGCGTGCGACAAAGGTCGATCCGAACGTCGCGCTGCGCACCGAGTAGCGATCTCCACGGTGCTGTTTCGGGATGGACCCCGAACGCACGGCCCGTGTATGCCCGAATAGGCTTCGTGTGCGCACAGCACGCGTCCAGTGCCTTCGTCCGTCTCCTGCAGGGAGGTCATCATAGCGACCGGAGATCGAACCCGTGTCAATGAGCAGATCCGCATCAGCCCGGTCCGGCTGATCGCCGCCGATGGTTCCCAGGAAGGAATCGTCCCCCTCGAAAAGGCCCGCACCGCCGCCGCAGACGCAGGCCTCGATCTGGTCGAGGTCTCGCCGCGTTCCCGTCCGCCCGTCGTCCGGGTGATGGACTGGGGCAAGTACAAGTTCGAGCAAGCCAAGCGTCAGAAAGAGGCGAAGAAGAAGCAGCACACGGTGAACGTCAAGGAGGTCAAGCTGCGTCCGCGCACGGATGAGCACGACCTGGACGTCAAGCTGCGCAACGCTCGCCGCTTCCTGCGCAAGGGCGCCAAGGTCAAGTTCACCGTTCGCTTCCGCGGCCCGGAGCTGCGTCGCCCCGACCTGGGCCGCGCGGTCCTGGACAACGTGGAAGAGGCGCTGGACGAAGTGGCGAACGTCGAAATGCGGTCACGCGGCCTGGAGGGCCGGCAGATGACCATGGTGGTCACACCCTCGTCGTAATCAGCCGACGCCGGAAAGGGGCGCAGCGGGCGCGGCTCCGAGGGGGCCGCGCCCGTCGTGCATCGGGCTCAGCGAATCCTGGCGATGCGGCCGCGCGTGGGAAAGCGCTCGAACTGCGCGGGATCGTGGCCGGGCACGACCCGGTCGGCCGATCCGGCCAGCACGACCATCCGATCCAGCGCCGCGATGTTGCCGGGCCGATCCTCGCGCGTGAACGTCGCGCTCGCGGCTCGCGTGTCGAGGTTTCGGTAGAGGTAGCAGTTGTCGGACGCGAGGATCCAGGCGGGATCCGGGCCAACGCGCAGGTACTGGGACGCATAGGTGTGCCGCGCGCCCGTGTAGACGCGCAGCTCGGGCAGGATCTCGACATCATCGCCATTCACGAGTCGGACCTTCCCGTTCAGGTTACGGCGCACGAGCTCGGCAATGTCCGCCTCGTCGATGCCGCCTCGCCGTCCCTCCGGCTGCCAGGCCGGTCCCGTGTAGTAGGCGAATTCCTCGGCCTGAATCCAGATTGTGGCGTCCGGGAACCGGTCGATGCCGCCCATGTGGTCCCAATGCGCGTGGCTGACGACAATGTCGGTCACGTCCGTCGGCGCCACACCCGCCAGACGCACCGCACTGTCCGGCGGGATGAAGTCGACAATGTCGAACGACTCCATCCAGCGGGCACGATGAAACCCCGCATCGAACAGCACGATCCGCCCATGGCCACGAATCAGCCAGATCACCATCGCGATTTCCATGCGTTCGTCCGGAGCTGCGCCGACGACGAGGCTGGCGACCGGAAAGGCGCGGACCGAGGCGTAGCGGATCGCTTCGATCGTGTAGGCCGACTGGTCGGCGGACGAAGCCGCGAGTGTGGCCGCGAGTGCGAGCGACACGAACATGTGATGCCTCACGTCAGGATATAACGTCGCGCGATCTCCTCGAACGCGGCGACCTGGTCGCGCCGCCAATCTTCGTCCCTGCCCAGCTCGGCCGCCAGCAGCGCCGCTACCGGCGCGGCGACCTCGACACTGGCCCGCGCATCGAACAGCAGGCAGCGGGTGCGCCGGGCCAGCACATCATCGACGGTGCGCGCCATTTCTTCCCGTGCCGACCACACGACTTCGCCCGCATGGATCGGCAGCCGCGGGTGCAGCCGCTTCGTCAGCTCGGGGCTCGACCGGATCAGCGCCTCGACATCCGCCGCGTCCGAGCCGTAGTGCTCGCGCTCGCCGAGCTTCTCGGCGTTCGGCAGGAACCCGTGGATGTTGATCTCGCGCGTGATGCACGGGCGCGGCTCGACGCCGGCCAGCATGATCGCGTGATCCACGGCGTCCTCGGCCATCTTGCGGTAGGTCGTCCACTTGCCTCCGGCGATCGTGAGGAGGCCGGACTTCGAGACGAGAATGGAGTGCTCTCGCGAGAGCGCCGACGTCTCCGGCGATTCGCCGCCCACGAGCGGCCGGATCCCCGTGAACGCGCTCAGCACGTCCGCTCGCGACGGATCTTTCGTCAGATACCGGACCGCGTGCGAGATGAGGAACTCGACCTCGTCCTCCAGCGGCGCCGGCTCCAGCTCGATCGCCTCGATCGGCGTGTCCGTCGTGCCGATCAGCACACGGTCGTGCCATGGAATCGCGAACAGGATCCGGCCATCATCGGTGTGCGGCACCATGATCGCCGAATCGCCAGGCAGGTATGACCGGTCCAGCACGAGGTGCACGCCCTGGCTCGGCTGGATGATCGGCGGCGCGTCCGGATCGTCCATGCGCCGGATCCCATCCGAGAACGCGCCCGTCGCGTTGATCACGACCGTCGCCGGCACATCGAGACGCGCGCCGGTCTCGACATCCGTGGCCGTCACCCCGCGCACGTATCCTTCTCGCGTCTTGCTGAGCCCGTCCACACGCGTGTAGTTGACCAGCGTGGCGCCCTGCTCGACGGCCGTCATCGCCATGTGGATCAGCAGCCGCGCATCATCGAACTGGCCATCGTGGTAGACGACGCCGCCGCGCAAGCCGCCCCGTTCGATGGTCGGGATCTCGGCCACGGTTTCCTCGAGCGACAGGTTGCGCGAGTCGCCGAAGCCGTACTTGCCGGCGAGCGCGTCGTATACGCGCATGCCAATGCCGTAGAACGGAGCTTCCCACCACTGGTAATTCGGCACCACGAACCGCTGGTCGTGCACCAGGTGCGGCGCGTTACGGCGTAGGATGCCACGCTCCTTGAGCGCTTCCATGACCAGCGGGATGTTGCCCTGCTGGAGATACCGGACGCCACCGTGGATCAGCTTCGTGCTGCGGCTGGACGTGCCTTTGCCAATGTCGCTCTGCTCGAGGACGACGACATCGTAGCCGCGGGACGCTGCGTCAATGGCGATTCCGACGCCGGTGGCGCCGGCGCCGATGACGAGGAAGTCCCAGGGCCGGTCCCGCTCGGCCAGTCGCCGCATCATGGCATCCCGCTTCACTGCCCGCCTCCGATTCGTGGGTCGGCGCACGTTCCCGAACCTGCGTTCGCGCCGCAAGGGGCGCTCCCCTTGCCGGAGTCGCGGGTTCGGGCGAGGCTACCGCATGGCCGGTCGCGTGCGCGCCGGCGAGCTCTGGTTCGCGGATGGCGGTGAGCGTGGCGGTTCGTCGGACACGCAAGAAGCGGGAAGATGCGTCGTGGTCGGCGGGCGAGGAACGGGACCGCAAGCGGGTCCACTCCGAGCTTCGCACCGTCTACTTCGTGCTCGGCACGATCATCCTGCTTTCGGTGATCGCGAGCCTCTTCTTCTCGGACGATATCGTCTGGGTCGAACGCTTCGGCCCCGGCGTGGCCACGGATTCGTTCGGGATCCTGCTGACGCTGGTGTTCGTGCACCGCTTCCTGGAACGGCAGGAGCGATCCCGCCGGCTGCGCGGCTCGATCGGCGCCCTCCGTCGCGGCAGTCGCGCACTCGCCGAGATGGCCGACGCGTGGGCCGAGCTGCTGAAGGGCACGCTGCCGCGCGTGCCCGGTGACCCCGTGCATACCGTGCTCGACCTGTTCGCGCCGCACTTCATCGAGACGATCACGTACGCGGACCCGCGCTCGGTGCGCATGTCGCCCGGCGTGGACCCGGAGCCGTGGGTGCGCTGGACGGCGAGGCGAGTCGGCCTCGCCCGTACGGCCCTGAACGACATCATCGTCGCGTACAGCGGCTCTCTGGATCCCGGCTATGTCGAAGCGATCGATGAGATCGTCGATGACCCGTTCCTCGGCCTGTTCCAGAAGCTCGCGGAGGACGGGACGGATGCGCGCGACTGGCGGGTTCGGCTGAACGCCGCGCGCGCCGCGCGCGACACCTATTTCGGCCGGCTCATCGCCGCGATTCGGCTTCACAATGAGCTGGCCCGCGATGCTGCAACGGTGCGCAGCCGGCGCATCGCGCCGCGCACGGGCACGGTCGGCATGGAGCTCCCCCTCGATCACGACCTGCGCGTCGAGCTGGACATGCCCCGGCGCTGGTGGACGGCCGAGCCCGGCGTCGGCTCGATCCGCTCCGATCTGGATCGCGCGTCGAGCTGAGCCTAGTCCGGCAGGTTTCCCAGCGGGCATCCGGCGGAATCTTCGAGATCAGTGCTTGGGCCCGCGTGCGTGCTCTGCCCGACGGACCCCATATTCCGGCAATGCCGAGAATCGAGACCATCGACCAGGCGGTCGCGACGGAGCAGCGGCTGCAGCTGTGGCAGGTGCGCGGGGCGCTCGACCTGTTCGCCGACGGTGCGACACTGCCGTTCATCGCGCGCTACCGAAAAGAAGCGACAGGCGGGCTGGACGAAGTGCAGCTGCGCGCCGTTCGCGAGCGGGCGCAATACCTCGAAGAGCTCGAGTCCCGCCGCGCGACGATTCTCGCCTCGATCGAGGAGCAGGGCCTGCTCGACGACGCGCTGCACGGGCGCATCGCGGCGGCTGACACGAAGCAGGTCCTGGAGGATCTGTACCTCCCCTTCCGGCCGAAACGCAGGACCCGTGCGTTGATCGCGCGCGAGCGCGGGCTGGAGCCGCTGGCCGAGCGGATCTGGGCGGGCCGGGACGGCGACACGGCGATCCGAGCCGCAGCCGCAAGCTTCGTAAATGCGGAACGGAGCGTTCGCGACGAAGATGCCGCTTTGCAGGGCGCACGCGACATCCTGGCCGAGCGTATTGCCGAAGATGCGGATGTACGCGCCTGGGTCCGTTCACGGACGCGGGAAAAGGGGCGTGTTCGTTCGACGGTTCGGCCCGACAAGAAAGACACAGTCACGAAGTTCACCGACTGGTACGACTTCGCGGAAAAGCTCACGGAAATACCGTCGCACCGCGTGCTGGCGATCCGCAGGGGCGAGGCGGAGGACGTGCTGTCCTGGACGATCGATGCGCCGGTCGACGAGATCACGGCGGGCCTGGAGCGCAGGCTGGTTTCGCCGCGATCGGCACGTGAGCAGATGCGGCAGGTCGTCGCGGATGCGTACAAGCGCCTGCTCGCGCCATCCATCGAGGCCGAGCTGCGCGCGGAACTGAAAGACCGTGCGGACGCAGAGGCGATCGACGTCTTCGGCGCCAACCTCGAGCAGCTCCTGCTGGCTTCGCCCGCCGGCGGGCGCGTCGTGCTGGGCCTGGATCCCGGGTTCCGGACGGGTGTGAAGGCGGCGGTCGCCGCGCGCACAGGTGCGGTCCTCGCCACCGACACGCTGTTCCTGCACCAGCCCGACAACTTCGCGCAATCGCTGTCCCGGCTGGTTGCCGCGCACGGCGTCGAGATGGTCGCGATCGGCAACGGCACGGCGTCACGCGAAACGGAGGCGCGGGTTCGGGAAGTGCTGCGGGACGCGGGCCAGACACCGGCCGTGGTGGTCGTGAACGAGGCCGGTGCGTCCGTCTATTCGGCCTCGGACATCGCGCGGGATGAGCTGCCGGATCTCGATGTCTCGCTGCGCGGCGCTGCCTCGATCGCGCGCCGCCTGCAGGACCCGCTCGCCGAGCTGGTCAAGATCGACCCGAAATCCATTGGCGTCGGCCAGTACCAGCACGACGTCAACCAGACGCAGCTGCGCGACCGGCTCGACGAAGTCGTCACGATCTGCGTCAACCGGGTCGGCGTCGAGGTGAACACGGCGTCGGCCTCGCTCCTGTCGCACGTGGCGGGCGTCGGTCCAGCGCTCGCGAAGAACATCGTTGCGACGCGTGATGAGCGGGGCGGGTTCCGCTCGCGACGCGAGCTGCGCGACGTGCCGCGCTTGGGCGCGAAGGCGTTCGAACAGTGTGCGGGCTTCCTGCGCGTCCGCGACGGCGAGCACCCGCTCGACGCGTCGGCCGTGCACCCGGAGCGTTATGCGCTGGTCGAGACCATGGCGCGCGATCTCGACGTGCGGATCCGTGAGCTGGTCGCGAACGAAGACCTGATCGGTCGCATCCCGCTCGATCGCTACGTCGCCGCGGACGTCGGCATGCTCACGCTTCGAGACATTGTGGACGAGCTACGCAAGCCCGGTCGCGACCCGCGTGCCGCCTTCGAGGCGCCCGCCTTTCGCGAGGACGTCACCGAGCTCGGGCACCTCACGCCCGGCATGCGGCTGGAAGGAGTCGTCACGAACGTCGTCGCGTTCGGCGCGTTCGTGGATATCGGCGTGCACCAGGACGGCCTGGTCCACGTCTCGCAGCTGGCGGACCGGTTCGTGAAGGACCCGGCCGAAGTCGTGCACGTCGGCAAGAAGGTCCAGGTCCGAGTGTTGTCCGTGGACCTCGAACGCAGCCGGATCTCGCTGTCGATGCGTGCCGACGCGCGTGCTCCTTAGCGCTTCCCGCCGATCGGCACCGTGATCGCGAGCTGGTGCGTCCACGTCGCGAAATCGTCCAGTCGCACCGGCTGCGTCACGGCTGGCAGGAAATCGACGCCGCTGCCCAGGCCGGGCGAATCCGCGATGGCGAAATCCCGGCCACCGAAGATGTCGGGGAACCCCTTGGCCGTCAGGCGCCCCGTGTAGTGGATGGCGAGGCCCTGCGGCCGCGCCGTGATGCCCCACGCCGGCGACCATTCGAACCAGCTCTCGCGCGACCGCCGCGTCGTCTGCTCGACCCAGCGCGTCTGCTTCAAGCGATATCGATAGAAGGTCGCCCCGATGCCGAAGCGGAATGCGAAGCCGCCGTTGTCGCGCTCGTAGCCCGTGATGGCGGCGAGGTTCGAGAAGCGGAACCAGTTCTCGACGGTGCGTCCGCCCGTCGGGATGACGCCGCCGCCGGGCACGGGCGTCGGCGCCTCCGCCTCAGCCCACGTGTGGCTGCGCGCCGGATTCCAGACCACCTCCATGCCGACCGTTGATGGCCCGTTCTGTCGCGACAGGCCGGCGCTCAATGCGAATGCGGTCGAGTTGCCCGGATCGCGCGGGATGTTCGCGACGCGATAGTTGGGGATCTTGGGGTGCGACTTGCGGTTCGCCGTCAGCGCCAGGCCGAACGTCGCCGTCGTGTCTGCGAGTGGCGTTTGCCAGCCGACCTGGAATCCGGTGGTGCGCGTGCGGTCGAGGTTTTCCTCGAAGGACGTCATCGGCGTCGGCCGGCCCATCTGCGTCTGGAAGATCCACTCGATCGTTCGCACTTCGTGCAGCATGTTGAAGCGACTGTGCACCACCACGGCCTCGAGTGTCGAACCGTTCGACAACTCGTGCGTGAGGCCGGCGCGCCAGTCGGTCAGGTCGCCCTCCTGGTGGAGGCCCGCGTTGCCAGCGTACAGCTGACTGACACCCTCGACCGCGCTCAGGCCCGCGTGGTAGAACGATGCGCCGATGGCCGTCCGGTCGTTGAGCCGCCGCCCCGCGAACAGCTGCACGTAGTCGTTGCCCAACGCGTCATCGATGAAGCCTTCGCGCTGGCCGACATCGAAGAAGAACGGATTCGCGTTGGGGTTCTCGAGCTGCTGGATGGCGAAGGTGATGCCGCCGAACCAGTCGCCGGATCGGCCCAGACCGCCAGCCGCGAGCGTGAAACCGGCACCAATATCATCGGAGATCGTGTAGCCGGTCGGCGCCGCGAACAGCGTGAGGCCGTCCAGCCTCCCGCCGGCCGCGGGATTCGACCACGGATCCGCCAGCGTGTCCCGAATCGCCGCCGCCAGGCCACCCATGCCCACACCGCGCGTCGGCACGAAGAAGAACTGATCGCCTGTCGCGATCGGAACCGTCTTCAGTGCCAAACGCTGCGCATGCACGGAAGACGAGACCGTGGCGCAGGCCAC
Source organism: Longimicrobiales bacterium (assembly GCA_041617355.1). Classification (GTDB taxonomy): domain Bacteria; phylum Gemmatimonadota; class Gemmatimonadetes; order Longimicrobiales; family RSA9; genus JBFJPA01. Next base: position 5,443 of record JBFJPA010000048.1, on the reverse strand, counting down.
GGCACAAAGCGCGAACACTCGGATCGTCCCGACCATGGTCCGTTCTCCGACGGAGTCGATGGGAGGCGGCCACGCACGATTCGCGGCCATCTGGACAACGCCCGAGCACTCCGCTCAACAACGGTCTCGCCGTCCGGCCCCGGGACGCACCCTGCCACGAACGCACACACACGCCCCATACAGCCCGGCCCTGCCTCGGCTTAACCAGTTGTTCGCAAATGAGTTGCCTGAACCTCGGCTCCGCGGCACACGTCTTCCACAGTCTGCTCGTGACCGTAAACGTGCTCGTGCCCGTGAACGTGCGCGCGACCCGCGCCCGTTGAACGCGCCCATGCCCTTGCCTGCGCACCGAAACCATGCGACTCGCCATCCGAACGCTCGCGAGGAATCCGACCTTCACGATCGCCGCGTTGCTCGCACTCGCGCTCGGCATCGGCGCCAACACGGCTGTCTTCAGCGTCGTGAACGCGGTCTTGCTGCGTTCGTTGCCGTATGCCGATGCCGACCGCGTCGTCCGGGTCTACAACCACTGGGAAGGCTCGCCGCGCGCCTCGATCTCGCCGGCCGAGTCGTTCGATTACCTCGACGGGACGGGGAACGTCTTCGAAGCGTTCGGCGTGTATTCGACGGGCGCAGTGAATGTGACGGGCGGAGACGCCCCCGAGCGGGTCCCCGCGGCATTCGCGTCAGCCGGCGTGTTGCCCGCGCTCGGCGTGACACCGCGAGGGGGGCGTCTCTACTCCGCTGACGAAGATGCGGCCGCCGCGACCGTCGTGCTGGCAAGCGACGGTTTCGTCCAACGCCGTTTCGGCGGCGCGGATGTCGTCGGCCGCGAGATCGTCGTCAACGGCACGACGATCACGATCATTGGCGTGTTGCCGCCGCGGTTCCGGCTGCCCTCGGAGTTCGGCAGCCCCACGCCGTCCGACCTGCTTTTCCCGCTGGCACTCGACCGTGCCACGAGTACGGCCCGCGGCAGCCATTTCCTGGTCGGCGTCGCTCGGCTCGCGAATGGCGTGAGCCCCGTCGCCGCAGAACGCGCGATCGAGCAGATCGCAAACCGGTTCGTTGCGGCGTTTCCGGATGATTATCCGCAGCAGATGGGGTTCGGCGTGGACCTCGTGGACGTGCGCGAGACGGTCGTCGGTGCGGTCCGGCCGGTCTTGCTCCTGCTGCTCGCCGCCGTCGGGCTCGTGCTGCTGATCACCTGTACAAATGTCGCGAGCCTGTTGCTCGCGCGCGCGGACGCGCGCCGTCGCGAGTTCGCCGTGCGCACGGCACTTGGCGCGGGCCGGCGCCATATCGCGTCGATGGTGTTCGCCGAGACCGGCATCCTCGCGACGATCGCGGGGATCCTCGGCGTGGTCCTGGCCGCGTGGGCGACCGCCGGACTGGTGTCCCTGTTGCCGGCAGGCATGGCGACCTCGATCGAGATTCCGGTCGATCTGCGCGTGCTCGCGTTCGCGACCGGTACGACCCTGTTCGCCACCCTGCTCGCCGGCGCCGCGCCGCTCGTCGGACTGGGACGACTGGCCCGGGATGCGCAGGCCGCGTTGCGCGAGAGCGGACGTGGCACCACGACGGGTCGCCGCCGCCAGCGGCTACGCAGCGGACTGGTCACCGCCGAGGTCGCCATCGCCGTCGTCCTGCTCGTCGGGGCGGGCCTGCTGCTACGCAGCTTTGCCGCCCTCATCGACGTCGATCCCGGCTACGACACGCGCAACGTGCTCACGACGCGGATCTCGCTGCCGTCCGCGGCATACGGGTCGGACCAACTGCGTCGCGATTTCTTTGCGGAGCTGATCTCTCGAATGGGCACGATGCCGGGCGTGCAGTCGGCCGGTGCGGTCACGAACCTGCCGCTGGCGAGCTCGCTCGGTGACCTCAACTTCCGCGTCGAAGGTCGCGAGGTCCGCGAGGGGGATGTCTCGCCACGCCTCGACTGGCAGGTCGTGACGCCCGGCTACTTCGAGACGATGGGCATGCGCATCGTACGGGGCCGCGGCATCACGGCGAGCGACGACGAACGTGCGGCCGGCGCCGTCGTCATCAACGAGACCGGCGCACGACAGTATTTCCCGAACGAGGACCCAATCGGAAAGCGCTTCCTGTTGGGCGGCGGCGCGGGCCCGGGTTGGGTCACCATCATCGGCATCGCGGCAGACATCCGGCACAGCACGCTCGCTGAGCCGCCGCGCGGCGCGATGTACCTCGCACATCGCCAGTTCACGTTCTGGAACGGGGGCCAGGCGCCGGGCACGATGCAGATCGTCGTCCGCGCGGCCGGCAATGCCGCCGCACTCGCGCCCGGACTGCGTGCCACGGTGCGGTCGCTCGACCCCGACCTGCCGATCAGCGCCGTCCGCACCATGTCCGACGTGGAGGCTGAGTCCCTCGCACAGCCGCGTTTCGTCCTCGTTCTCATCGCCGCCTTCGCCGCGCTCGCGCTCGTCCTCGCCGCCGTCGGACTCTATGGCCTCATCGCCTTCGTCGTGGGCCAGCGTGCCCATGAGATCGGCGTGCGCATGACGCTCGGGGCGAGCACTACAAACGTGATCGGGATGGTCCTGCGGCAGGCGATGACGATGGTCGGCGGCGGAATCGCGATCGGCCTGGTGGGGGCGCTGCTCGCCAGCCAGGCGCTGCACGGACTGCTGTTCGGGGTCCAACCGACCGATCCGATGACGCTCGGCACCGTCGCCGTCGCGCTCGGCATCGTCTGTCTGGTGGCGTGTATCGTGCCCGCCCGCAGGGCCGCGGGCGTCGCACCGCTCGACGCGTTACGCGTCGAGTAGGATCACGGCGAGGACGGTGGCTGGGCGGCTTCGTCGGGAGCGGCCCGCGCACGCCGCCGCTCCGGCAACGTGGCCAGTACCTCGGCAATCAGAACGATCGCCTCCACGATCAACACGAGCACCAGAACGCCGATGACGAGGGACATCACCGGCTCCAGCATCGTATTGAGGTCGAAGAGGGCCGCGTTCGACTGCACGAACATGCGACGAGCTCCGCGAACGGGTAACTGTGCTGTGGGAAGGGAGACCTGCGCTTCCCATAGGTACACCCGGACCGGCTTCGCGCGCCAGCCCCGAGGCGTCCGCTAGATGTTTCCGGTCGGATCAGCCGGTCTCGCCCAGGATCGCCGAGATGGCGTGTACGGCCGCAGCGCGGGACTCGGCTTCGGCTTCCATCTCGCGAACCAGCTCGCCCAGCCGTTCGCGTGCAACGGTCATCGTCCCCGTAGACGCGAGCCGCGCCAGTACGCTCAGCGCCCGCTGCAGCAGGGCGATGCCGGAATCGAGTGACGAGCGGCAGCGGTCGGCGGCGTCGCCGCGGACTCCGCGCAACGCGAGCGCCTCGCAGGTCTGCTCCAGCCGGTCGACTTCTCGGGCCGTGTGAGCTGCCGCCAGCAGCAGCGCGTCCAGGTGCTCCTCCTGCGGCTCGGCGGATTTCAGCGCGTCGGCGAGGCGGATCAGGTCGCCGAGCGTATCCCGCGCGCGGCCGGGCGTCAGGTCCGCGAGCGCGAGCGCGATTTCGAGTCGTGCCTCCCGTGCCATGCTGCCTTCGCGCCGTCGCACGCCGAGGATGACGGGCTGGCGCATGCCGTCCTGCGCCGCAACCAGCAACAGCGCGGCGACGATCGGCGATGCCCAGAGCATCATCGGGAGGGCCTGCACGCCGGCCAGCGTGCCGACCACACCGGCCAGCGTCACGAGCAGGAAGAAGTGCGGCGGCATCCGCGTCCACGCCGAATGCAACGGAATCGCCCGTGCCCGAACGCCCTCGTGTCCGAGTTGTTGGGTCACCCGGTCGGCGAGCGCGGCCGGGAGCCGAATCAGGGCGCGTCGCCCGGATGCGGCAGGGCGGAGACCCGGAAGACCGCCCAGCATGACGTCGAACCGCTCGCGCAACGAGCGCCGCTCCGACGCATTCTTGACATCCACGAAAACCAGGCGGTCACCGGCCGCATGCGAAGGGCCGCAGCGCGCGCACAGTCCGATGCCGAACGGCTCGCCGCCGCCGCACGCGGCACACGTGCCCGACCTCACCGGACCCCGTCCCTGCGCAAGCTCTTCAGCACGTGCTCGGCGTTCGAACGCCAGCCGTCGTGCGCCGAGTACATCTCGAGGAAACGCACCAGATGGTCGCGCGCGAGCTCCGCTTCACCCAGCTCGTAATAGCTGATGCCAGCGTGATACATCGCCATGTAGTTCCATGGCTGATACTCCACGACGAGTCGCATCATCGGGCCCGCCGAGGCGTCGTCCCCCATGTCCGCGACCGGATGCCCGACGCCGAACACGATGCCCGCAGCCGCCTCTCGCTCGGACTGCGACAGCGCATCGATGAACGCCTTCGCCTCGACCATGCGGCCGGCCAGCGCCAGACACGCCGCCGCGTACCCGGCTCCTTCCGTCGTCGACGGGGCCGGATCGTGACGAAGTCGCGTCTCGACCTCCAGCGTGTTGCAGTACGGCTTGTTCCGCTCGAACCACGCGTAACCGTCCGACGGTCCGGGCGGCAGTGCGGTCGGATGGACAGCCCGATCGATGGGGAACGGCGAATACCGCGGCGGTACAGCCGGGCCGCGCACCAGCGCGGCGACCGCGATCGCGACCCATCCCCAACCTGCCAGGTAGACGGCTCGATTCACGACGACCTCCCGAACGGATTCTCTGGACTCCGGGAAGAGGACGATCCACGGGCCCGACCTTGCACGCGGCGGGCCAGCTTACCGGGTTATCGACCGCGTCCTATGCCGGATCGAGGGTCGAGGGACAGGCGGCCAGTCTTTCGGTGGACTTCCGGCTTGGCCCGGCCGATGCGTCAAGGGGCGGCCAGAAACGAACGGCGGCCCCTCGACGCCGGCTCCAGCCTCCGTCAGCGGCGGTACCAGGCGAATTGCAGCAGGTGTCGGTGCAGCGCGTCGGCGACCTTGGTCTGGCCGGTCGCGGTGGGGTGTGGGTCGGTGCCGCCGTCCTGGAAGTCGGCCGGTTCCCAGCTCAGGCCTGCGCCATTCGGCGTGCGGCCGTCGGCCCACAGGTACGGGCCCCAGCCGATCCAGGGTGCATCGGTCAACTCGCCGCGCTTCTGTTTTTCGATGACGGCGTTGATGGCGAGGCCGCCCTCGAAGCTGATCGGCTCGCCGCGGGAGCCCATGCGCGAGGCTGCGACGTAGCCGCCGTAGATACGGCTGGAGTGAAACACTGCCTGGACCGACGGAATCTCCTGGCGGACGCGGCGCGACAGCGTCGTGATGTTCGAGACCAGGTCGTGATAGTCGGCTTCCGGATGCGGCAGCGTGCGGCCGTGGTCCGTGAACTGGTTCGCGTTTTTCGCCCAGACCACACGCACCTGCTCCGGTCGGAACCCCGCCGCGCGCACAGCCGATTTGCAGTCGTCCCACAGGTCCTGCTGTGCGACCCAGCGCTCGAGCGCGTTG
>JBFJPA010000047.1:0-14882 GCA_041617355.1 Longimicrobiales bacterium | reverse complement strand
CGAACGCGACCGGGCCCTCTTGCTTTGGAGTCAGCCCGTAAGCGACCGCGGCACGACGACGACGGGGCACGGCGTATGCTTCAGGATGTCGTGGGTCGTGTCGCCGAGCACGAGCCGGGAGAGCGCGCCCCGTCCCTTCGTGCCCACGACGAGGAAGTCGGCGGCCCGTTCGTGTGCGATCTTCGCGATCGCATCCGGCACCGTGCCTTGCGCGACGACCACATCGATGGGCTGGTCCGCGACGATGCCCGATACGTACGCGAACACCTCGTCGCGCGCCTTATCGTGAATCGCCTTGCGTACGCTGTCATCATCGAGTGCGGCACCCGCCGCCAGCATCGACGCCGTGTCCAGCTCGACCGCAACGTAGACGACGACGAGCGTGTTCCCCAGAAGCCGCGCGAGCCGGGCCGCCACGCGCGTGGGTGCTTCGGATTCGGGTCCCACGCGGATGGCGAGTAGGACGGAGCCGGCCATGAGGAACCTCCGGATACCGAGTAGCGAGGCCAACCGCGCGGTGCGGGAACGGACGCTAACGCCCGGGCGCGGGGTGTACAAGGCGGAGGGTGGCTTCGGCTCTGGCCGCCTCGTACTTTGTGCGCCGCATGGACATCCACGTTCGAACGTTCGTCGCCCCCGCCTTCGGGCAGAACGCCTATCTGATCTGGCGTGAAGGCTCCACATCCGCGGCCGCCCTCGATCCCGGCGGTCAGGCGGAGGCCATGGCCGACGCGTTGGCCGAGGCCGGCCTCTGGCTCGAGGCGATCGTGCTCACGCACGCGCACCTCGACCATATCGAGGGCGTGGGAGCGCTCGTCGCGCGGACCGGCGCGCGCGTGCTCCTGCACCCCCTCGATCGGCCCCTCTACGATCACGTCGTCGACCAGGCCCGCATGTTCGGGTACGATGCCGAAGATCAGCCGCCACCGGACGAGCCGCTCGAACACGGGCAATCCCTCGAGATCGGCGGCGTGAGCTTTGAGGTGAGGCACGTGCCCGGCCATTCGCCGGGCCACGTCATGGTGTACGTGGCGGATGGCGGCCTCGCCTTCGTCGGCGATGTCGTGTTCCGCGGATCGATCGGCAGGACGGACCTTCCGGGTGGCGACTACCGAGCGCTCTTCCAGAGCATTCGAAACCACGTCCTGACGCTGCCTGATGAGACCGTGCTCTACAGTGGGCACGGTCCCGAGACGACGGTTGGACACGAACGCATCAGCAACCCCTTCCTCGTGCCCCAATACGGCGGAGGCCTGGCGTGAGCCTTCGCGTCGCCGTGTTCGCGTCCGGCGGCGGTTCGAACCTGCAGGCCCTGCTGGACAGACTCAACGAAGCAGGCGTGGCGTGGGGCCGGATCGCACTCGTCATCAGTGACCGCGGCGAGGCCGGCGCCCTGAAGCGCGCACGCGACGCGGGCGTGCCCGCGGTGACGGTCGCCGCAGCAGGCCGGGCAAGCGAAGCGGTCGCGGAGGAAACGCTGGCACTGCTCGAGCGCCACCGCATCGATCTCATCGCCCTGGCGGGCTACCTACGCCTGATTCCCTCCGACGTGGTAGACCGATTTCGCGGTCGAATCGTGAACATTCATCCGGCTCTGTTGCCGGCATTCGGTGGCAAGGGCATGTACGGCATGCACGTTCACCGGGCCGTGCTGGCGGCAGGGTGTCGCGTCAGCGGCGTTACGGTTCACCATGTCGATGAGCGATACGATGAAGGACGCGCCATCGCGCAATGGCCGGTGCCCGTGTTGGGCGGCGATACGCCGGAGCGTCTGGCTGCCCGCGTACTGCACGTCGAGCACCGGCTGTATCCGCTCGCCTTGGAGCGGCTCGCGAAAGAGCTGGCCGGAGAGGGTGTGTCCGCGACGCCCGAGGGCTGTTTTGACTGGCGAGCGGCGGCGCCCGACGAAGTGGCGATGCGGCTCGCTTTGGGACTCGAATAAGGGAGAACGTGGGCATGCCGCGCGCACTGCTGAGCGTCTCGGACAAGACGGGGATCGCGGAGCTGGGCAGGGGACTCACGGCGCTCGGCTGGGAGTTGCTCTCGACCGGCGGAACGGCGAAGACGCTGCGCGACGCGGGCCTGCCCGTGACCGATGTCAGTGAGGTCACGCGTCACCCCGAGATGATGGACGGTCGGGTCAAGACGTTGCACCCCGCCGTACACGCGGGTCTGCTGGCGCGGCGGGACCGCGACGACGACGTACAGGCGCTGGAACGGCACGGGTACGGCCTCATCGATCTGGTCGCCGTGAACTTGTACCCGTTTCATGAAGCCGTTGCGGCCGGCGCGAGCCTCGACGCCGCCATGGAAAAGGTCGACATCGGAGGGCCGACCATGATCCGGGCCGCGGCGAAGAACCACGCCGGTGTGCTCGTTCTCGTGGATCCGTCGGATTATGCGGAAACGGTGGAGGCGCTCCGCACCAACGGCATCACGAGCGCACTGCGGCGTCGCCTCGCCTCCAAGGTCTTCCGGCACACGGCTGCGTACGATGCAGCCATCGCCGCGTACTTCGATCGTCAGGGTGTTGCAGAACCGCTGCCGCCGGCGCTGCGGCTCGACCTGCGGCGCGTCCAGCCATTGCGGTACGGCGAGAACCCCGATCAACCGGCCGCGTTCTACGCAGAGGCGACGCCGCCGGCCGGATCGCTGCCCGAACTGGAGCAGTTGCACGGCAAGGAGCTGAGCTTCAACAACCTGTTGGATGTGGACGCTGCGGTCACGGCCGCCTCGGCATGGCACGATGACGCGCGCGCCGCGTGCATCGTGATCAAGCACACGACGCCGTGCGGCATCGCACTCGGTGAGTCCACGGGCGATGCGTGGGTCCGCGCGCTCGCGGGCGACCCGGTCTCCGCATTCGGTGGCGTCGTCGCCTTCAATCGACGCATCACGGGCGTCACGGCGGAATCGATGTCGGGGACGTTTCTCGAGATCGTGATTGCGCCGGACTTCGATGAATTGGCCCTGGAGCAGTTCCGCAAGAAGAAGAACCTGCGCGTGCTACGGTTGCCCGTGACGCCCGCGGCCGAGGACGAGCTGGACCTGAAGCGGGTCCGGGGCGGACTGCTCGTGCAGCGGCGGATGCAGATGCGCTTTCCGGAGGAAGCCTGGCGCGTCGTCACGAAGCGTGCACCAACGGCCGACGAGCGGGAAGACCTGCGTTTCGCGTGGCGTGCGGCCGCGTCGGTGAAGTCGAACGCGATCGTGCTGGCTCGCGCTGCAATGACGCTGGGGATCGGCGCGGGTCAGATGAGCCGGGTCGACGCCTCACGCATCGCCGTGATGAAGGCCGAGGATCAGAACGCGGATCTGAACGGCGCCGTCCTCGCGTCAGACGCCTTCTTTCCGTTCCGTGATGGCGTCGATGCGGCAGCGGCGAGCGGGATCCGCGCCGTCATTCAGCCGGGCGGTTCGGTGCGGGATGAAGAAGTGATCGCGGCGGCTGACGAACACGGGATCGCGATGGTGTTCACCGGTCGACGCCTTTTCCGGCACTGATCGGGGTGACGGTCAGCGCGGCACGGTTCCGAGCACTTCCGGACGGAGGCCCAACACGAGGTAGTGGGCCACGGCATCGACTTCGCGCGACGTAAGGCCGGCGATGCCGAAGGTCGGCATGCCGCCGGGGTGGCCCGTGAAGATGCGTCGGCGCATGGCGTTGACGCTGTCACCCGCCGGCCAATCGGGCCGGACCAACGAGGGGGGAGCGACGCCCCGCTCGCGGCCGTAGTCGGTCTCGCCATTGCCGAGGTAGCCGTGACAGGCACGGCAACGCCACGCGTACACCTCGTTGCCCGCGAACATCATCGCGGCCTCATCGTCCCAGCGGATCGAGTCGAACTGAGTCGGGTCGAAGGCGCTGTCGGCCGCGGCGACGCGTGCCGTGCGGTCCGGCGGGTCGAACTGTTTCTTCTCACCGCATCCCAACGCAGCCAGAACGAGGGCCGCCGTGGCCAGGGCGAGAGTCCGTTCCATTCGCATGCGCATGGTTTCAATGAGGAGAAGTCGTATCCCGTGGTGGCGCGATGAGTGACGCGCCGGGCGCGAGCTGCCGCGCACGTGCCAACGCGGAGTCGGCCGCGGCCAGATTACCACGGGCGTGCTCGACCATGTAAATGCCGAACCACGCGGCCGGGATGTCAGGTCCCAGCTCCGCGGCTCGTCGGTACAGGGCCGCGGCCGCCTCGTAGTCGCGCGAGCGGTAAGCCGCATTGCCACTGTCGATACGCATCGCAACCCCGTCGGGCCACGCCGCGCGGGCCTGTTCGACGGTCTCACGATCGATCGTGTCGGTGCGCTGATCGTCGGGGCGACTGCACGCGAGCAGCGAGACGGCCGTGCCCACGATCAAAACGCGCATGAACGGCGCTGTCAACCTCCACCTCCTCCGAGCGGGTCGCGCAAATGGCAGGTTCGGCAGACGAATGGATTCCGCTGTCGCGCCCGCTCCGCGTCGAAATCGCGACCGTGCGGGTTCACGCGGAACGCGCCGAGCTGGGAGTGACACTGGAGGCAGTCCTGCTGCCGGTGACAACTGACGCACGACTCGAGACCCTGGCGCGCGGCCTGCCCGTGGCGGAGCAACCAGACGCCTTCCGCGTCGTGGTAGATCACGCCCGTCACGCCGACCGGCAGGCGGCCGCTGGAGCGGTGGCAGTCCGCGCAGAAGGCCTGCCGGTCATGGCAGTTGGCGCATTCCAGACGGCGCGCGAAGGCGTCGATCGAATGGCGCTCCAGGAATCCACCCGGGTGGAAGACCGCCTCGCGACCCGACGCGTGGCACTCCGCACAGGAGGTTCGCTCGTGACAGGCCGTACACGAAGTGCCCGCGGTCGCGGCCTCCTCGGCGTGCTGGCGCGCGAAGCTGCCGGCGTCGTGTGATGCGGGCGCGAGCCGAACGGCGTCGACGCCCTGGGCGGGTGCCGTCCTGCGGGACGGTAGCGCCGTCACGCCGCGTGGCAAGGGCGGCGCGTGGCAACCGACGCAGCTTTCCCGCGCGTGGCAGGTCGAACAGCTGGCCGGTTCCGCCGCATCCGCCGCGTGCTCCGTCAGCCAGGCAGTCGGCGCGTGCGAGGCCGGCTCCGGATAATGCGCCGCGTACCGCGGCAGCTCCATGCCCGCGGGCGCCGTCGGGATTGCGGTGATTCCGGAGACGGTCGCGGCGTTCACGTGGCACGTCGTGCACCGTTCGCGCGTGTGGCATACGGAACAGCTCGGGCCGGAATCGTGGCCGAGCACGAAATCCTGGGCGGCGTGATCCGGCGGAGCGGGCAGCTCGAGCAGGCGAGAGAGTGGCAGCCGGCTTTCCGCCAGCGACCGATGGCAGGTCGAGCAATTGGGAGCGGTGAGGTGCTCGGGCGCTTCGTGCGCGTGACAGGACAGGCAATTGCCGACCTCGGCTCGCCGTGCGACCTCCATTCGGTCCGCGCCCGGCACGACGTGGCAGCCCTCGCACGTCGACGGCTCGTCCCCCATGGCGCGGACGTGCGCCGGATGATCGTAATCGAGCAGCGTCGCGCGGGGCGGCGGCGGCGTCCAGTCCACCAACTTCTGATCCCGTCCGTCATGACAGCCCGTACACTGCGTCGTGGGCGGGAAGTCGGTGGCGCGGTCACCTTGCATGGCGTGACAGCCGGTGCACAGCGGGAAGAGACCCGCGTGCTTCCCGTGCTGGAACGGATCCACGCGTTGCGCTTCGAGCGAGCTCCCGGACAGGGCGACGCAGAGGGCGGAGAACAGGGCCAGCGCAGAGGGTCTCATCGGCTGGCGCTCCGTGCACGGAGGCCGGGGTCATCGCCGAACTCGACGCGCACGGCAAGCCAGGCACGCCGCTGGTTCCAGTCGGGCGAGTCGCGTCGCGTCGAGCCGTGTCGGTAGAGCCCGACGCCGCCATCGACGACCCAGCGTTGGCGCAGCCGAATCGAGGCATCGATGCCACCGCCCAGGACCGATCCCTCGCCGACGCGAAACTCCTCGATCTGTTCGAACGCCGTGGCCCACGCGCGCAGGAAGGTGCCTTCCGCGGGCTGCCATTGTGCGGAGACGTCGCCGCCACCGTAGGCCGCGCCGAAGCCGGTCTCACGTCGCACCGACCCATCGAGGCGCCACTCCGAAGCGGGCTGCCACCAGCCGCCCACGGTAACGCGTCGGGAGTCCGACGCCAGGGTCGGACCAAACACGGCGGCGTTGGTCTCTTCGTACGCGCGATAGGCGCCCGCAGCGAGCAGGCCGACGCGTGGGTCTGCACGCCAGGCCACGAGTGCCTCGGCCTCGTGATAGGCGACGGGGTCGAAGAAGCCCCAGATGGTCCAGAGCTCGAAATACGGCACGTAACGCCGGCCGCGAAGCTCGGCGGAGAAGCCCGATGGAAGCGGCACGCGCGCACGCACGTCAGCCTTGCCAATGCGATCGAACGCGAAGTCGTAATCGACGGATCCGAGGATCGTCAGCGGCGCCAGCGTGACGACGGCCTCCGCGGATGCACGCTCCGACGCGAGACCGCTGCGATCGGAGAAGATCTCGCGCTGGTAGCGGGCGGCCAGATCGAGGCCGCGCACGGGCCGGACGTCCAGTGCTCCGCCAAACAGCAGGACCGTTTGATCCGGTACGAAATCCTCGAGCCCGCGCAGCACGTCAGCACGGGGCTCGTACAGACCCCGCGCCAGGCTGCGACCGCCGTATAATTCGGCCGCGAGCGCCGAACCGGTTCGGTAGAGGGCGCTGGCGCCATCGAACGACGAGAAGCCGAGACCACCGGCCGCGACCTGGCGCCCCAGACGCACGCGCACGGGAGCGTTGTCGTATTCGACGTAGGCGATGAGCGCATCGAAGGCATCGTCGCTCCGCGGGAATGTGAAATCCCCACCCTGTGCTCGGGCCCGCACGTACGCCGTGGCACTCAAGTGACGAACACCGAAGCCCCACGCAGTGAAGCGCAGATCCTGCGTCAGCGTGACGCCCTGCTCGCGCTCGCCCGGCCGGAACAACACACAAGGGATCGCCGGCCGACAATCGACCGGAATCCCGTTCACGCGAAAGCGTCCGTCGGCATCGCGTACGACGGCGGAAGGATCGACGGTGTCCGTGCGCAGTGAGCGCAGCTCAATGAAACGCGTGGATACCGACGCCGTGCCGCGAACGCCTTGCGCAGCCGCGGCGCCGGCCGCGCACGTCACCGCCAGCGTGACCGCGGCGGCGACCCGCGCGGGGTTCATGGCTGGCCCCGGGGCAGGGCGTGACAGGCGGCGCAATCCTCGCCCGGACGGTGATCGACCAGATCCTGGTGACAGACGAGGCAGAAGCTCCGCGTGCGCGGGACGGGGTTGAAGGCGGTGGGCGGTCCATGACAGCCGGCGCCGGAGCACGTCAGGTGCGCGTTCAGCGTGTGAGCGTTCTCCTTCGGCTGAGCGTGACACGCCATGCAGTCGGATGCGGGCTTGTGATGGTCGGTGTGGCAGTCGGCGCAGCTGACGGATGCCGCCGACTGGTTCGGCGTGGCCGCATGACACTGGCTGCAGGCGACCGTGTTGTGACGGTCGTGGTCGAACGGCAGGGATCGCGTCGCACGGAGGCCAATGTCCAGGTCGACGACGCGGGACAAGCGTGCGGCCGGCACCGATCGTGGAGCGTGACACTCCGCGCAGGGTTCCGCCTCTGCCGGCGCATGGTGACAGGCCTGGCACTGTGCCGCGGCCGTCACCGTGGTTCGGCCGTGTGTGTCCGTGCTCTCGTGGCAGGAGGCACACGTGACGCCGGTGTGGGTCTCGTGCCGGAAGGGGCGGGCACGGGCAGCCGATCCACTGACGCGTACCACGGCGATGCCACCCGGCCGGGTCGCCTCGGCGTGACAGTCGCTGCAGGCCGCGCCGGTGGCGGCGAACGCGTGCGCCTGGTGGCAGCGCAGGCAATCGGCGAAAACCGGTTCCGCGATGCCCCGATGGAAGGGCGTGACCTCTTCGCTCGACTCGTGACAGCCGGCGTTCGCGCAGGTCGCCACGGCATCCGCCGGCGTCGCCTGCTCGTGCGGATTGTGACAGGCGCCGCAGCTGCCGCCGTGCGGATCGTCGACAGGCAGCGGTGAGCCGGCCACGAGCACGCGCATGGCATGACAGCTGAGACATTCGTCGCGTTGGGGCCGGAGCTGCTCGGACAAGGAGTCCGTCGGCACGGTCGCCGCCGGCGCGTTGAAGTCGTGGCAGGCCGCGCAATGGATGGTCAACGCGCCCATGGCGCCGAGCTTCACCTCCGTCGACTGGTGGCACTCGGATTGGCCGCAGGTGCGATCGCTCGAAGCGAATTCGTGGACGGACGTCGAGTGACATTCGACGCAGCGCAGCCCCTGCAGCGTCGAGTCGGAGGACTCGAGGTGAATCCGGTGGCCCGCGGATTGGGAGACCAGGAGCCACTTCTGGCGGTCACCCCGGACGTGACACTCCTCGCAGCGCTCGTTCGGCACTTCCGCGTGTTCGGCCAGGCTGTCGGGATTCTCGGCGATTTGCGTGAGCGCCATGCTGCTGCGCTGTCCGAACGTCGGCTGGTGGCACGCCTTGCAGCCCAGTTCGCGGTGTTCGCTCCGGGCGAAGCGCTCGTAGGGCTCCTGCATCAGATGGCACGACATGCAAAAGTCGTTGTCGTGCTCGATGTAGTCGTAGGTACGGTACGCGAAGACGCCGCCCGCGACGACGGCGCCCAGCGCGACCATGCCGAGTGTGATCAGGACGATCGGTGGCAGGGCGGCGAGACGGCCGCGTAGACTCATGGTTCATCCCCGAACGGCGGGCGCCTCGAACGCCGTTCTGCAGCGTCCGAAGCGCCGCCACATCCGCCAACGACGAGTTTACTTGCCAAGCAGCTGCTCCAGCGACACGGCCGTCTGCGCGGGCAGGTTGTAGTCCTGGCGCACCTGCCGGATGCTCGAGCGCAGCAGTGCTTCGAGAAGCAGCGGGTTGTGAATCGCCGAGCCCTTCCTCTCTCCGAGCTGCTGGTTGAAGCGCGCACCCTCGGCTGTCGTGTAGCGATTGTCTACGACGAACTCCGAGGCCGGAACCCGCGCCAGGAGTGCCTTCAACTCGCTCACCAGGTCGACGACACGGGTCTCCGCGACGGTGTAGAGACCGCGAGCGACGGCTTCCGTCGCGTGGCAACCCGACCCGGCGCAGCTGCGGAACGACCGCTGATTCAACGTGCAGTCGCCGGTCGTCGGCGCGCCGTTCGCGTCCACGCACGGGATCGCCGCGAAGCTGTGGCCCGTGACCTGTACCTGGAACTGGCCGGTCTGCTTGTCGTTGACCCGATACGAGTTCACGTGGCAGCCCGCGCAGAGGCGCGGGTTCCGCGCCGAGCCGTGGCTCGCGGAAATGGTGTCGCCGACGAACTGCAACAGCGGCGGCCACCAGCCACCGTACCCCAGCAGCACGGGGCCTTCCGGCGAATGCGGTCCGCGGAACGTCGTCGGATCCGGCGTGCCTCGCTTGTGGTGGCACTTCATGCACAGATTCTGTTCTTCGTTGGGCACGTCGATCGGGAAGCGTAGCTGGCCCTTGCGATCATTCGCGTGCGGGTCGTGACAGACGCCGCAGGTGATCGGCAGGTGCGTGGCCGGATCGCTCAACGCCCGCTCCTTCTCCTGATAGTCGGAGCGCACACCCCAAGCCAGCAGCACGTTTTCGCCAGTGTGGCAGATGTTGCAGGCGTCCCGACCCGCCGGCGATGCAATGACCCGGCCGTGACCTGACGCCTGCCATTCCTCGACGAACGGGTGGTGGTTGCCGCTATGGCATTCGCCACAGCCCTGGTTCAAGGTCGCGCCCACGGCCAGCGGCGCTTGCGGGTGGTTCGAATCGAGATCCGGATTCGTCACGTGGGCCAGGCCCGGTCCGTGACAGCTTTCGCACTGGACGTCCTGGTACCGAACATCTCGGGTTGCCTCCCAGCCTGCCGCCGTCGAAACCGCGTTGCCCCGCTGTCCGACGCTGTGGCAGCCTTCACAGAGCGCCTGCCGTCCTGGATTGTCGGCCAGTGTCTTCCACGCGCTCGCGTGCGCCGTCTGCACCCAGTCCGCCTGCTGACCGACGTGGCAGTTGCCGCACACCGTGCGCTTCGCCCGCTGGTCGGAGTAGCCGACGAAGTTCGCCGCACCCTCCGGCAGCGGCGGTAGACGGAACTGCTCGAACACGACGCGCTCATCGACACACGCCGAAAACAGCAGGGCGATCGGCACCAGAACCACGAACCAGCGTAGCCGGTTGGACCGCATCATATGAGCCTCCAATGCCACAGGACTTCGGCCTGCGTTTGCCGGAGCGACGAACGAGAATTTGTGGTGCTCCGTGCCCAATCACTAGGCCATCGGAAACATACGGGCAAGCGGAGTTTTCCCGACCCCCTGTAGGCGCGGCAACGAGTGTCTCAACTCGTTGTCTATTTCACAGATACACAATGGCAGCGGATTCGATCGGGATCAAGCTATTGTCACGGATGAGTCCCCGTTTTCTGTCGAGGTTTGGCGTGTCAGGATCGAAGAGCCATCGACCTGCCCACCCGGGCGACTCCGCACCCACGGCATCGTCCTGAGCAGCGTTTCCCCGGTCGGCCCGCTGAGCGGGCGTTACCGAGGCCGCTCGCGTCTACGAACGTCGACCAGCCGTAGCGGGCGACGGCGACGCCCGAGGGCGGCGCGGGCCACCGTCCTCGAACCACGCGTCGGACATGCCGTCCTCGATGAGGTCGGCCAGGCTGAACGCCTGTACGCCGGTCTCACCGGCGATCTCGGCCGTGAACGGCGACGCTCGGAAGCTGCGCACGATGATGTACGCGGACGCGTGTTGTCGGCGCAGGAGCAACGCGGCGTGCAGGTTGGTGCCGTCATCACCCGATCCCATGATGACGACCGGCCGGCCTCCACCATGTGCGTCGACAACCTCACCCACGCGTTGCCAGATCGCGGCATCCAGGAGATCGCCATCGATCACGAGGCGGTCGTAGTCGTCCGCGAATCCGACCTGATGGTCGAAGAAGCGCGCGTTCCGCGTGGCGGCCTTGTCGATGATGATGACACTGTCGAAGCGGCCGTGCGCGAGTTCCTGCAGCTGGTCGAGCACGGTCTGGCCGAAGCGCCCGAAGCCGGCGAGCACGACGAGGTCGCGGTCGGGCGTTTCCAAAAAACGGGACAACAAGTTCGTGCGGACGAGGTGCGTGGCGGCAAACTCGTGGCCATTGAAGATCTCGCATGCGCGGGCCACGCTGGATTGTGCCGTGTCGCGCATGAAACCCAGATCCGCGACGTGAATGACGACACGGTCGGCCAGACCGGGCGCGATCTTCATGATCTTGGCCGCGGCGTCGAGGTTCGCGAAGTCGTCGCCGGTCAGCAACATCACGCGGTGTGCGCGCTCCAGGCGGAGACGGCGAAGAACTGCGTCACTCGTGATGTCGCCCGTGACAATGAGGGCCTTCCACGCGGTGCGCAGCTCGCTGAGCGACGGATGGTTCGGTGTCCGTTCCACGACGACGACGGTTCGCCGACGGTCCCGCTCTCGCAGCTGTCTCACGTACAACATTGTGAGCCGCCCGGCGCCGGCGAGCACCACGTGATCGGACAGCGGCCGGACACGGAGCGTGAGGGGACTGATGATGCGCGCAGCTGCCTCGATCAGCGCGGAGAACGTGATGACGGGCGCCGCGAAATACGCGGTCCAGAGCAGCACGCGCGCCGCGATCGGGCCACCGGCCGGCGTGCCCAGATCAAGGCCGCCCAGCACGAAGAGGCCGAGCGAGTAGTAGGCGCTCTCGGCGATTCCGTCGACCTCACGGTCGGTGACGCGGGCGCCGCCAAGGAACCCCGCAAATCCAGTCAGCCAGACGGCGAGGAAGGCGCCACTTCGCCAGACGAGCGGACGGAGCAGCGTGCGGACTCCGCGGTCATCCGACATGGATAACCCGGCCACTCACAAGGTTGGCGGGGGCAAGCCCGCCACTGCGCATACGCTCAGACTCACTTCCCAGGCGAAGGACGACCCCGGCGGGGACCCGCGGCCACCGTGCCGCGCTGCGGCCGGCGCAATATCCGCTTCGCCAAGCATCGAGGTCAATCGTGGATCGCCGCGTGGCCGCGGTCGATCGCCATCGACGCCCGAGGGCCAACGACCCCGTGGCCGGGGTTCCGTCCGGTAGGCGGAGGGGCCATACTTGATGCGCTCCGGCGTGCGCTGGCTGCCGGATTCGGGAGGGCTAGTCCTAACTGGTAAGGCAGCGGTCTTGAAAACCGCCGGGCGAAAGCCCATCGGGGTTCGAATCCCCGGCCCTCCGTAGCTGCAAGACAACGACTTGCGGAACCGCAGGCGTCCTGGTTCGATCTGCTTGGCCAAAGCCGACGACCGTGTCGGTGGCGTACACGCGCGCCCCCCAAAAGCAGGTCTGGGTGACAAACTGTTTCCCGTCGCCGCGCTCGTCTTTCGCGGTCGCGGGTGGGGCCCAGGCGCTCTGGCAGGAGTTCGATCTTCCGAAGGGGAACAGCCGAGGACGACCGTCTTGCCCTGCGGCGACGGTTGCCGCATCATGGCAATCCAATCCTGGTTAACCGACGCAAAGTCGAGGACATTCGAAGTGGGTAGGGTTCCGCTGTTCCTGGCGGCAACCCTCGCCGTCGCGGTGACGCTGCTGCTTTACGCGGGGTTTCGTTGGGGTTGGCCATTCATCATCACGGGGATCACGTGGTTCGTTCTCTCTCGCAGGTTCGCGCAGGTCCGGCGGACCGTGCCCCGAGAACGTTGAGGCCGTCGCGTCGTCAGGTCGCGCTCGCGCTCGCCCTGATCACGACGGCCGGGGTTGCGGCGTGCGGGAGCCAGAGCCGGCCCGCGGAGCCGCAGCCGCGCACGACGATCGAGATCGATAACCAGGCCGGTCTCGACATGAACATCTACGTCGTGCGGAGCGCGGGGGCGCGGCAGCGCCTCGGCACCGCAACGGCGCACGCCCGGACAACCTTCACCATTCCTCCGCGTCTCTTGTTCGGCCTCACCCCGTTGCGTTTCCAGGCTGATCCCATTGGCGGCCGTGCGTCTCCGGTAAGCCAGGAGATCACGGTGTCGCCCGGGGACCACATCGTCCTGCGCATCCCACCCGGCTGACGTAGCCCGAGGTCCTCGGTAACTGCCCTCCCTCCCGCGCGACAGAGGCAGGGCTCTTGACGTGCAGACATAACCATATAATCATATAGTGTCTCTGAACGGGAGCTTCTCTCATGTTCCATTCGCTGCGGCATGCGCTCTGGCTGCCGCTCGCGTTCGTGTCGCCGGCCGTCGGCCAGGCGCAGCCGACGTTGACGCTGGGGCAGGCGCTCGACCGGGCCCGCGCGCAGGCGTACGCCGTGCGCATCGCGGAGGGGCAAGCCGCCGCGCAGACGGCGCAGACGTTGAGCACGTACCGGGGCGTTCTGCCATCCGTCCGCGTCGAGTCGGGGTGGATGCGGACGACGGACCCGATCGGTGCGTTTGGAACGACCTTGCGGCAACGCGTGGCGACGCAGGCGGATTTCGATCCTACGCGGTTGAACGATCCGTCGCCGATCGGCAACTGGAGCGCGGCGCTGATCGTCGAGCAACCCTTGTTCAATGCGGATGCGCACCTCGGCCGACGAAGCGCGGCCCGTGCGGCGTCGGCGGCCGCATCGTCCGCGGATTGGGCGCGGGCGGAAACGGAGCTTGCCGTGGTGCAAGCGTATTACGGTGCCGTGCTCGCGGTGGAAACGGTGGCCACGCTGGAAGCGGCGGTGAAGGCGGCGGACGGGCACGTGCGTCAGGCGGGGGAGATGGTCGAAGCCGGGTTCGCGACGAAGTCGGACGCGTTGCTGGCTCAGGTGAAAGCGGGCGAAGTCGAGGCGCAGCTATTGGCGGCGCGAGGAGAGGCGCGGTTGGCGCGCCATCAGCTGGCGCTGTTGCTGGGTGCGCCCGAGGACACGGCGTATTCGCTGCCGGCACGCCTTCCGGCGGCGGCGGGAGTGAACGCATTGCTCGCGCGACCGCTGGAAGCGAGCCCTGCCGAACGGGCCGATGTCCAGGCTGCGCAACTGCAGTATGCGGCCGTGCAGGCGGATGCGCTGCGGGCGAAGTCGCAGCTCGTGCCGCGCGTGAATGCCTTCGCGCGATTGGACTGGAACAGTGCGCTGCGCCCGTACGCCGGCGAAGAGAGCTGGACCGCGGGTGTGATGCTGACGTGGACGCCATTCAGCGGTGCGTCGGAGCTGGCGGATATTCGCGGTGCAGCGGGCCGATCGCGGGCCGCGCAGGCGGGAGTCGAAGCTGCGGAAGCGAGGGCGCGTCTGGCGGTCGAGTCGGCCGAGATCCGCCGGGGTGTCGCGCTTGCGCAGATGGCGATTGCGCAGCGCGCCGCACAACAGAGCGCGGAGGCGCACCGCATCGTGGCGCGAAAATACGACGGAGGTCTGGCCACGGTTGTCGAGTTGTTGGATGCGGCCGCCGTGGAGACACGCAGCGGTCTGACGTATTCGGCCGCTGTGTACGAGGCGATCGTGGCGGAGGCGGAGCGCCGGCACGCGAGTGGAATGGACCTGGCGGCCCTGGCCGCACTCCAGCCCGAACCCATGAGGACGGAACGATGAAGGCAACCATCCTGGTGATGTTGACGGCGTTGACGGTCGCGGCCTGCGGAGCAGGCGAATCGGAGCACGCCGAAGCCCGTCCGGCCCCGGTCGCCGCTGGCGCGGCGTTCGAGGTCCGCCTCGCCTCGCGGCCGGCTCTGCTGGAGGCGGCGGGCGTCGCGGCCGCGGTGACAGAGGCGACGCTGAGTACGAAGCTGATGGGTTCGGTTCTGGACGTTGCCGTACACGAAGGGCAGCGGGTTCGGGCGGGCGAGGTGCT
>JBFJPA010000046.1:0-15115 GCA_041617355.1 Longimicrobiales bacterium | reverse complement strand
CGCGCGGACACGCCGAAGCGATCTTCGAAGCCGCCTTCGTAGGTGTGTACCGTGAACTCGGCCGCGGCCGTGCGTGGCAGTGTGAATGTGATGGATCCCGCGTGGCTGACGAAGTCCAGTGTCGCCTTGGGCCCAATGGTGCCGGCATACCGGATGTTGCCGTCCACGCTCTCGAATCGGCCACGCTCGAAGGCGCCGCCCTCGATGCTCATGTCGCCGCCGACCGTGATGACGGAGGCATCGGCGATGCGGCCGCTCACGGTGATCGGACCGGTCGCCGTTCTGGCCCGGGCAAAGCGCGTATCGGCCGTGATGCGGACTTCGCCGCCGAGGGATTCCGCGTAGATCTCGCTGGGCCGGCCGCTCACTTCGATGCGGCCGGAGACCGCGTTGACATCCACGCCGCCAGTGACGCCGTCGACGACGACGTCGGCGCTCGCGGTCTTGACCCAGACCGTGCTGGCCGCGGGCACGCGCACGTCCAGGTGCGAGGGGCCCAGGTCCGCGCCGCCGGCCGCATCCCAGATGCCCAGCTTCGCGCCACCATCGCCGACGTGGAAGCCGAACGGCTCACCTTTCGGCTCGCGCACGCTGCCCGTCACGACGATCGAGTCGCGGTCCCAGCCGGTGACGCGAACCGAGCCGACCAGGTTGTGAATGCGAACCACGCCATCTCGCGAGGCTGCGGCGCGGTGGGCGATGTCACGCTGCGCGTGAGCCGTCGAGGCGACGGCGAGACCGAGAATGGGAACGAGCCAGGCGTTACGCATCCGAATCATAGTGTGGCGAGTGCGGTCGTGGCCTGCCGCAGCAGGCCGAGCTTTCGTTCGTATCCGGTCAGCAACATTTCGGCGAGCAACGGATTGCCGGGGTCGGCGGCGAGGGCGGCATCGGCCTCGGCGAGAGCGCTGTCGACCTTCGCAATGGACCGGTCGAGCAGAGCGCGCGCATCGTGCGGCAGTGTGAGCGCCGCGAGACTCGCCTCGAGGTCGCGGACCGCCGCGGCATACTCGCGCTCGACCCGGTTGCGCACGTCGGCCGCGGCAGACGTACCAATCTCGCCGGCACTCTGCTGACGGAGAACGACGGCGGTCATCGCCGATGACCCGACGGTCAGGATGACGGCCGCCGCCGCGAGCCACGGCAGCAACGAGCGCAGGGACCGCTCGCCGAGCGGGATCCGCCTCGTGACCGTTGCCGCGGGCTCGGCGTCGATCCGCGCCGCGATGCCGGGCAGCAGATCGCGATCGGGCGCGATCCCGCGCGGCAGCCTGCCCAGATCGTCCAGGAGCGACTCGATGGATCGCGCCTCCCGCGTGCACTCCTCGCAGGCGGCCAGGTGCGTGGTCACGGCGGAGCGCGCCGCGTCGGGCAACGTGCCGTCGGCGAAGTCCTGGAGAACATCAGGATCGATATGAGACTCGCTCATCGGCCCAGCCTTTCGCGGAGCAGTCGGCGTGCGCGGTGCAACTGTGCCTTCGTCGTGCCCACGGCGGTTCCGAGCATCTGCGCGATCTCCTCGTGCGTGAACCCTTCAATGTCGTAGAGCACGAGCACGGCCCGTGCACGCGGCGGCAAGTCCGCGATCGCACGTTCGAGCGCGAGCCGCAGATCGGGGCGCTCAACGACAGCCGCGCGATCCACGGTGCCCAAGTCGGCGACCGTCTCGACACGCGCTTCGCGCCGGCGCATGCGCCGGCCATCCTCGAGCACGGCGTTCACCGCCAGCCGATGCAACCACGAAGTAAACGCGCTGTCTCCGCGGAACGAGCCGAGACCGCGCCAGGCCCGCACGAACGCATCCTGCGTCAACTGCTCCGCCGCGTTCACTTCGCCGACCATGCGGAGGCACACCGCGTATACGCGATCCACGTGTCGCCGATACAGCGCGTCGAACGCGGCGCGATCTCCCGCGCGGGCTCGCGCGACGAGCAGGGCGTCGTCGGGTGGCTCGCTCGTTTCGTCGTCGAGCAAACGCAGCTTCCCGCGCGGCGCTGACCCGGGCGTCTCATCCGGCTGCAGTGTGGGCTCGCTCCCTCTCGAAATGGCATTGCCTCCCGTCAATGCGATGCCGGCCGGACCCGACCGGTTTGAACCGAACTCAAGTCCGGCGTGCGGAAAGCAGCGCGAAGACGCCGTCCCGCCAAAGGCAGTCGGGGTCTCCGAGCCCCGCATCGGCTTGCATACGCCAGTGGTCCGCCAGCGTCTCGTAGTGGTCGTGCTGGGTGATGTGTTCCTTCACGGACGCGATCTCGTCTTCGCTCAGCCGGCCCTGCCAGAACGATTCCCAGCGCGCCAGGTTGCGCGCGTGCTCCGCCGGGGAGCCAGCCCGGATCCCGTCCGCATTGCGCAGCTCGCCTCCCTGCCGCAGGCTGCGGCCGATCCAGCCGTATACGGGCGCCAGTTCTGCGACGTGGTGCAGGCTCAGGCTCGCCACCACCAGATCGTAGGCTGCGGTTTGCGCCGGCAGCGACTCGAAACGCGCGACCACGAATCGCGAGCGGGCCGCGAGTTCCGGCGCGACCGACTCGACGCGCGCACGTACGACGTCGACCATCTCGGGCGCCGCGTCGACGAACGTGAAGCGCGCGCCCGGCAAGGCGTCCACGAGCCGCAAGGAGACGTTGCCCGTGCCACAGCCGAGCTCGAGCACATTTGCCGAGGAAGGCGGAAGGCTCTCGAGCAGCCGGGTCGTCAGTTCATCGTAGCGGGGCACGACGCGCCGAATGAAGTCGTCGTATTCCGCGGCCCGTGCACCCCAGTATTCGGACGCCGTCCCCTGCATTCCATCCTCCGTTGATGCCCGCGTTTCGACTTCGACAGTGGCGCCGCTCCCGGGGCCGCACAACGGGCGGTGGTGCGACTCGGCCGGGACGGTGACGGTCGATCCCGGCCAATTCGTTGTCATGATTCGAATTGCATCGGAGCAGGCCGATCCGACGGGTGCGCGGGTGGCGCGGAGACCGGATCGGGGACGGGCCGCCGGTCAGGTCTCGGTGCGCAACGCCCGCAGCGGATCGACGCGTGTGGCTCTGCGCGCCGGCAACCAGCTGGCCACGACGCCGACGACCGCTAGGACGATGGCGATCGCGACGAAGGTGGGCGGGTCAGTCGGGCTCAGGTCGAACAGCAAGTTGGCGAGCAGGCGGGAGAGGCCGATGGCCAGCGCCGTGCCGATCAGCAGTCCGGCGCTGACGAGGATGATGGCCTGCCGGAGCACGAGGCGCAGGACGGCCCGCGAGTCGGCGCCGAGTGCCATGCGCACGCCGATCTCGGGTGTGCGTTGCGCGACTGCGTAGGCAGTGACGCCGTAGATGCCGATCGCGGCCAGCGCGAGGGCGATGAGCGCGAAGAACGCGAAGAAGGAGAGGTAAAGCCGCGGTAGCGCGGTGGCCTGTCGCAGCGCTTCGTCCATGGTGGTCACGCCCGCCAGCGGCAGCATCGGATCGATGCTGGAGACTTCGGCACGCACGGTGGGCACGAGCGCACGTGGATCACCCGCCGTATGGACGACGACGGTCACGAACGGAGAGGGCACCTGCGCGAGGGGCAGAAACAGCTCGCCCCGGGCCGGCTGGTCGGGTCCGTTCTGCCGCGCGTCCGCGACGATCCCGACGATGGTGATCCAGGGCCCATCGGGGCTCTCGTCGCTGATGCGGGCGCCGATTGGATCGCCCTCGGGCCAGTATCGCCGCGCGAGCGTTTCATTGATGATGCCGACCAGGGGAGCGCCCTCGCGATCGAGCTCGGTGAAGCCGCGGCCGCGTAGCAGCCGCATGCCGATGGCGTCGAAGTAGCCGGGCGAGATCCGACGATACCACGCCACGGGCGCTTCGGAGCGATCGCGCGGCATGGGTCGGCCCTCGATGAGAAAGCCGGTGTCATTGTCACTTCCGCCGAGTGGCAGAATCGAGGTCGCTCCCACGGCGAGGACGGCGTTGTTCGCGGCGAGACGCTGCACGAGCGTGTTCGCGGCGTCGAGCCTCCGTTCGGCGTCCGGGTACCGGCTACTCGGGAAGGCGAGCGCGATGGCGAGCGTGTTCTCGGTCCGGAAACCCGGATCTACGGCTTGCAGCCGCACGAAGCTGCGCATGAGAAGGCCCGCCCCCGCGAGCAGGGTCAACGCGAGGGCGATCTCACCGACGACGAGTGCACTCCGCAGGTTGTGTCGCGCCGTGCTCGCGCGGTTCCCTGTCGCTTCACGCAGCGCGCGAGTCAGATCGGTGCGGGACAGCTGCAGCGCCGGTGCCAGACCGAAAACCACGCCGGTCACGGCGGCGAGCGCCATCGCGAACAACAGGATACGGCCGTCGACGGCGACCTCGTCGAGTCGTGGCGTTCCGGGCGGGCTCATCGCCTTGAGCGCAATCACGCCCCAGAGCGAAACCAGCGCGCCGAGGGCGCCGCCCGCCAGGCCGAGCAACGTACTCTCGACCAGCAGCTGGCGGAGGATGGCCGGGCGACGGGCACCAATGGCCGTACGGACTGCGACTTCCCGCTCGCGCGCTGCGCTCCGGGCGAGCAACAGGTTCGCGATGTTGATGCACGCAATGAGAAGCAGCAGTCCGACCGCGCCGAGCAGGGCGAGCAGCGCCGGCTTGACGGGTCCGGCCAGTTGCTCGTGAAGCGGGATGGCGACGAAGCGCAGTCCGGCCTTCTCGCCCGGCGCATCTTCTCGGATCGCCGCCGCCAGCGCATCGAGTTCCGTTCGCAGTGCGCCGGCACCCACGTCGTCTCGCAGCCGCGCCATGACGCGCAGCACGTAGCAACCACGGCTGTTGTTGCACCCCTGCGAGAACGTCGACGTAGTAAACGGTCTCCACAGCTCCGCAGGCTGTAGCGGCGGGCGGAACGCGGGCGGCATGACGCCCACGACTTCGTGTTCCTCGTCATTCAGCCGGATCGTTCGGCCGATGATGCCCGCATCGCCACCGAAGCGACGCTGCCAGAGCCCGTGACTGAGCACGACGATGCGGCCATCGCCGCGTTCGTCATCGTCGACGAACGGGCGTCCCAGCGCCGGTTGGACCCTGGTCACGGCGAACCAGCCGGCCGCCACCGTCACGCCCGTCAACTGCTCCGGCTCGCCCACCCCGGTCAGACTCGGCCCCCACCCGACGAGTGGCGTGATGGCCTCGAGCGTGCTCACGCGCTCGCGCAGGTCGCGCAGGTCCGGCGGTGTGAACCACTCGCGTTCCGGCCCGCGCGTCGCCGTGAAGTCCTGCCACACCATCACCATGCGGTCCGAGTCCGGATATGGGAGAGGGCGTAGCAGCAACGTGTCGACGAAGCTGAAGATCGCCGTGTTCGCGCCAATACCGATGCCCAGCGTGAGCAACACCGTGAGCGTGAATCCGGGGCTCCGGCGCATCATGCGCCATGCGTGGCGAAGGTCCTGGCGAAGGCCGTCCATCGAGGCTCCCATGCGATGACAGGGGTGTCGTCGTCGGAACATTGGCAAGTCGCGGACCGCGGCACGCATCGAGCCAAGTCATGAAACGGCAACGCTTTCGCGGTGTCGACGCAGGGTTGGCACGACGTCCCATCCCGCGGTCGGGACGGGCCATTCCGGCGGGTGGGAACGCGTCTCGCCCGCCCGATTCGCCGCTGGCCTGGCCTCGGGCGCATTCCTAGCTTGGCGAGGTCCGCGGGCTCAGAGGCCGGTTGCGTCGGACCCACCCGAGTGGATTGATCCATGCGAAGCGTACTGCCTGCCCTGTTCTTCTGGATCCTGTCCGGGCCTGCCGCGGCACAGGAGCGGCAACTCACCATCGAGTCCTTCGACGGCCGCGTCGAAATCGGGGCAGACGGCATCATTGATGTCGAAGAGCGGTTGCGTGTCCGCTTCGACGGCGAATGGAACGGCGTGCGGCGCGTTCTGTCGCTAAAGCATCGGACGGCGCGGGACCGCCGCGGGACACTTCGTCTCGAAGATATCGCCGCCGTGGATGGCGATGGCCAACCGTTGCGGATCGAGTCCGAGCGTGAGTCGGGCGCACGCCGGCTGTTGATTTGGGTGCCCGGCGCAGTGGACGCGACTCGCACCGTCGTGCTTCGATATCGCGTGACGAATGCGTTGCGCTTCTTCGACGAGGACGCGCCGACCGGCTACCACGACGAGCTGTACTGGAACGTGACGGGCAACGAGTGGGATGTTGCGATCCGTCGCGCGACGGCGACGATCGTGTTGCCGAACGGCGTGAGCGAGCTGGCCGCCTGGGCGT
The DNA here is from genome assembly GCA_041617355.1 of Longimicrobiales bacterium. Taxonomy (GTDB): domain Bacteria; phylum Gemmatimonadota; class Gemmatimonadetes; order Longimicrobiales; family RSA9; genus JBFJPA01. The sequence goes on along the minus strand of JBFJPA010000046.1, from coordinate 8,891 downwards.
ACACGGGTCCAGCCGGCTCCGTCGCACAGGACGCGGCCGTGCAGGTCGATGCCACGACCGTCCGGGTCGCGGCCAACCGTCCGTTCGACGCATACGAAGGGCTGACCGTGTCCGTGACGTGGGCGCCGGGCGTCGTGCAGCGTCCGTCGGCCGCGGACCTGCGTAACGCCGCAGCGCGCTACTGGTGGCCTGCCGCGCTGCCGTTCCTCGCGTTGCTGTTCATGGGCCGGACCTGGTCACGAGTCGGGCGCGACCCGAAGCCACGCGCCATCGTCGTGCAGTATGAGCCGCCGTCGGACCTGACACCGGCCGAGCTGGGCACACTCGTCGATCACGAGGCCGAGATGCGCGACATAACGGCCACGCTCGTCGACCTGGCCGTGCGCGGGTTCGTGCAGATCGAAGAGCGAGAAGAGAAGCGATTTCTCGGCCTCTCGACAACGACGGAATACCATTTCCACCTGCTCCGTCCTCGCCAGGACTGGCGGCAGCTGCTCGACCACGAACAGCGGTATCTGGAGGCGCTCTTCTTCGACGCAAAGCGGAAGAGCAAGAAGGAGCTGGACCAACCCCCGGCCGGCACGCACGCCACGGTCCGACTCAAACAGTTGAAGAACGAGTTCTACCGCCACCTCGAGAAGATCCGCGACGCGATCTACGATCGGCTCGTGACGGGCGGGCATTATGAGCGACGCCCGGACAAGGTGAAGGGCAGGTGGATGCTCGCGGGTGGGCTGATCCTCATGCTCGCGATCGCCGGCGCTGCCTGGGTCAGCGAAGACGGCCCCCCGCTCGCGGGCGCATGGCCCCTCGGCGTCGGCGGCGGTCTGGCCGGCGTCGTCGTCCTCTTCTTCGCGCAGATCCTGCCGGCACGCACGATCCAGGGCACGCGGACGCGCGAGGCCGCGCTCGGCTTTCGCGAGTTCCTCGAACGCGTCGAGTCGCCGCGCTACCGCGCCATGATCACATCGCCCGACCTGTTCGAAAAATACCTGCCGTTCGCGATGGCGTTCGGTGTCGAGGAACGCTGGGCCGACGCATTCGCCGACATCTTGACCACGCCGCCCGACTGGTACCGCGGGAGCGGATCCGGATTCGATGCCTCCAGCTTCGGCCGCAGCATGAGCAGCCTCGGCAGCGAGGCCAGCAGCACCATGGCTTCATCGCCTTCCGGCTCGGGCGGCGGCGGCAGCAGCGGAGGCGGCTCCGGTGGCGGAGGGGGCGGCGGCTTCTGATGGCATTGCCAGCGAAGCAAGCGGCCCGGCGACACGGTCGCCCTTGACGGCGTCAGCCGCCCCGGAAGTCGTCGACGTGATCGCGGACGAACGTTTCGAGGGTGCGGGGCGCGCGCCCCGTGAGTCGTTCAACCGTGTCCGTCGTCCGGGCGGTGGGTCCGCCGGCGCGCTGGTATTCGGCAAGCGCGAGCTGAGCGGCTGCGTGCCACGTGGGCATGCCTTCGCGTCGCAAACGGGCCCACGCTTCGTCGAGCGTCTCACGACGGTACGCGACCGGCCGACCCAGGACCGTGCTCAGCGTCGCCGCGACATCGCCGTACGTCATGGCCAGGCCGCCGGTCAGCGTATACGTCTCGCCCGCATGCCCCTGCGTCGTCAGCACGACGGCGGCGACGTCCGCGATGTCCCGCGTGTCGATGAACGGGATGGCGCCGTCCCCCGCGGGCGACCGGATCTCGCCCGCCGAACGGATCGACTCCCGCTGCGCCAGCAGATTCTGCATGAACACGTGCGGCCGCAGGATGGTCCAGTCGCCGCCCGCGTGAAAGAGGACGTGCTCGACGGCATAGTGCCACGTGCCGATGATCGACTTCGAGTGATCGGACGCGCCCAACGCAGATAATTTCACGATGCGGGCGACGCCGGCGTCGCGCGCGGCGCGAATCGCGTTCTTCTGCAACCGCACCATTCGTTCGTCATTGCCTGTCGCGAGAAACAGCGCGGTACCACCCGCGCAGGCGCGCTTCGTGGCCTCCCGATCGGTGAGGTCCGCCTGAACCCAATGCACTCCGTCAGTCCCACTGGATCGAGACGGATCGCGCGACACGGCGCGCACCGCCTCACCTCGCGCCGTGAGCAAGTCGATGAGATGACTGCCCGTCGTCCCCGTGGCCCCGATGACAACGATCATCCCCTTCCCCTCCGCTTTACTCTTCCCGCAGCGCCTCGACCGGATCGATGCCGCTCGCCCGCCGCGCCGGCAGGAGCGAAGCGACACCCGCCACCGTCAGCAGGAGAGCCGGCACGCCCATGAACGTGGCGGGATCCGTGGGACTCACGTCCACCAGCACGCTGCGCACTACGCGGGTCAGCGCGACGGACGCCAGCAAACCAATGATGATGCCGAGCCCGGCGAGCCGCATACCCTGGCCAAGGATGAGCCGCAGCACGTCTCGCTGGCTCGCGCCGAACGCGACGCGCACGCCCATCTCACGCGTGCGCTGACGGACCGAATACGAGATGACGCCGTAGAGACCGAGTGAGGCAAGCGCGAGAGCCAGGACGGCGAAGGTGCTGATGAGCGCGAGCAGGAAACGCGTCTGGGCCATGGCGGCCGTTACGTAAGACTCGAGCGTGGCGACGTCGGCAATCGGCACGTCCGGATCCATTGCCGCGGCTTTCTCGCGAATCTGCGCCGCCAGACTGCCGGCGTCGATGGTCGTGCGCACCACGTATGTCATCGGCAGGAACGAGTTGAAGATAACGGGCACGTAGATCGTCTCGCGGCCTTCCGAAGCCAGCGACGTCGACCGCACGTTCTCGACCACGCCGACGACCGTCACGGGCAGGCGCTCCAGCGAGAACGTCTGATCGTTGAAGTGGTCGACGATCAACTGGGCGCCTACGGGGTCCTGCTCACCGAAGACACGGCGCGCGAGCTTGCGGTCGATGACGGCGACGTCGAGAGCATCGAGCCGATTGTCGGACCGTTCGAGGAACCGACCGGCGACCAACTGGATCCGCATCGCCTCGAAGTACCCTGGCAAAACCGCCCGGAAGTCAGCCTTGTTCGCCTGATAGACGTCGTCCGGGTCGCCGATCCGGCCGTAGGAACCGACGGAGTACTGTTCGCCGCCTGCCAGCGGCAATGGCGTCACAGCCCCCACGCTCTCGACGCCCGGGATCTCGCGAATGCGATCGCCGAGGTCGTTCGCGAAGTTCGCCCGCAGCTCACCAGTAATGTACTTCAAGAAGGGAACCGGCGCGTTGAAGGTCATGACATTTTCGGCGTCGAACCCCGGGTCGATTCGCTGAATGCCTGCGAAGCTGCGGACCATCAGACCTGCGCCGATGAGCAGCACCAGCGATAGCGCGACCTCGACGACGGCCAGCGTCGTACGCAGCTTGTTGCCGTGTACGCCGCCACTGCCGCGGTCGCGCAACTTGTCAGACAGGTTGCCTCGCACCGCATTCAGCGCCGGCGCCAGGCCGAAGATGATCGCCGCGAGGAACGCGACGCCCGCGGCAAACGCGAGGACGCGGCCGTCGATCGACACGGCGTCCAGTCTTGGCAGGTTGCCCGGGCTGAGCGCCGTGATCAGGCGGATGCCCTGCCAGGCGAGTAACACGCCGAGCACGGCGCCGCCGGTCGCGAGCACGAGGCTCTCGACGAGCATCTGCGAGATGATGCGGCCGCGGCCACTGCCAATGGCCGCACGCACCGCGATCTCGCGGCTTCTGCCCGACGCCCGGACCAGCAGCAGATTCGCGATGTTGGCGCACGCGATCAACAGGACGAAACCGACGGCGCCGAGCAACGCCAGCAACGCCGGCCGCGCGTGGTTGACCACGTCGCGGTGCATGCCGTTCACGACGATCTGCATGTCCTGCGTCCTGTGGAACGGGTGCACGTCGCGCAGGCGATCGGCCAGCCGGTCCATCTCCTGCTGCCCCTGCTCCAGCGTGACACCATCCTTGAGCCGGGTCACGACGGTCAGCCACGGCGCGTCGCGCGCGAATTCCCCGACGTTGGTGGGCAACACACCCCACAGATCGACGTTGGTCGGCATGCCGGCATCGGCAGGCAGGTAGATCCGGAAATCCGGTGGCAGGATGCCCACGACAATGGAGCCCCATCCTTCCAGCAGGATGGTCTGGCCGACGATGCTCGGGTCGCCGCCGAACCGGCGCTGCCAGAGGCCGTGGCTGAGCATGACCTTGCCGGGAGGCAGATCCGGATTCGGGCTGCCGAATGCCTGCGGATCGATCGGGAAGGGATCGGTCTCGTCGAAGTTCCGGCCCAGAAACGGCCGCACGCCGAGGATGCGGAACAGGTTCCACGTCGTGTAGCCCGCCATGACCCGCTCGGGATTCCCCTCGCCGGTGAGCGTGCCCGGGAGCGCGGCCGCACCCGCGAACCCCTCGAAGCGAGTCGTCTCGTTCTGGTAGTCGACCAGATCGGGACCCGACACCAGCGAGCGACTGACGTTCGTGGCCGGCAGTCGCGTCCAGACGAGCGCCAGCTCTTCCGGGCTCTCGTACGGCAGCGCGCGGAGCAGGACGGCATTGACCACGCTGAAGATCGCGACCGTGCTGCCGATGCCGAGCGCCAGCGTGATCAGGACGACGGCGGTGAAGAGCGGTCGTCGCGCGAACGAACGGAGGGCGTACCGGAAATCCTGCAGGACTGCGGACAACATGGGACCGCCTCGCGGCTCGGGGTGCGCGGGACGGACCAATATGCAGAACCGGCCGGGCCACCGACATGGCCCGGCCGGAATCTCGTACGTGAGCGTGTACGTGCGCGCGAGTACGCCGGCGACCCGCCCCTGCCCGTGACCCGTACCCGCGCGCCGTACGCCTGCCCCTGCCCGCGCCCTGCGAGCCGCTACAATGCCACGCCTTTCTCCTTCAGGATGCTCCACACCTTGAAGGGCGTGATCGGAATGTCGGCGTGCTGGACGCCGAGGTGGGCGAGCGCATCGACGACCGCGTTGGCGATGGCGGGCGGCGCGCCCACCGTGGCCGATTCGCCGACGCCTTTGGCGCCGAGCGGATGGTGCGGCGACGGCGTGATCGTCTTGTCCGTCTCCCAGTGCGGCGTCTCCATGGCGGTCGGCACCAGGTAATCCATGAAGCTGCCGCCCTGGATGTTGCCGTTCTCGTCGTACTGGATCTCCTCGTAGAGCGCGGGCGCCAGACCCATGGTCAGACCGCCGTGGATCTGTCCATCCACGATCATGGGGTTGATGATGTTGCCGCAGTCATCCACGGCGACGAAGCGCCGCACCTTCACCTCGCCCGTGCCGCGATCGATGTCGACGACGCAGATGTAGCTGCCGAACGGGAAGGTGAGGTTGGGCGGGTCGTAGTAGTGCGTCGCTTCGAGGCCGGCCTCCATGCCCTGCGGGTGGTTCGTGTAGGCCGCGAAGGCGATGTCCTGGATGGACTTCGACTTCTGCGGCGCGCCCTTGACGCTGAACTTGCCCGGCTCCCACTCGAGATCTTCTTCGCTGACTTCGAGCAGGTGCGCCGCGATCTTCCTCGCCTTGTCGCGGATCTTGCGTGCGGCGATCGCGGCGGCAGCGCCCGCGGTCGGAGTCGAACGGCTGGCGTACGTGCCGAGACCGTAGGGCGCCGTGTCCGTATCGCCTTCTTCGACCTCGATGTGTGCTGCCGGAATGCCCAGCTCCTCGGCCACGATCTGGGCGTAGGTCGTCTCGTGACCCTGACCCTGCGACTTCGTGCCGAAGCGCGCGATGGCCTTGCCGGTCGGGTGGATCCGGATCTCGGCCGAGTCGAACATCTTGATGCCGAGGATGTCGAACGTGTGGGAGGGCCCGGCGCCGACGATCTCCGTGAAGCTGGAGATGCCGATGCCCATCAGCTCGCCGCGCGCCCGCTTCTCCGCCTGCTCCTTGCGCAGCGCGGCGTAGCCGATCCTGTCCATCGCCTTCTGCAACGCCACAGCGTAGTTGCCGCTGTCGTACTCCCAGCCGAGCGGCGACTTGTACGGGAACCGATCGGACGGGATGAAGTTCTTCATGCGCAGGTCCGCCGGATCCATCTTCAGCTCCTGTGCGAGCACGTCGGTCATGCGTTCGATGGCGTGCACCGCCTCGGTGACGCGGAACGAGCAGCGGTAGGCGATCCCGCCCGGTGGCTTGTTCGTGTACACGCCGTCCACCTCGGCGAACGCCGTCTTCAGGTCGTACGAGCCGGTGCAGATGGAGAACAGGCCGGCCGGGAACTTGGACGGGTTGGCCGCGGCATCCGCATAACCGTGATCGGCGACCGTCTTGATGCGCAGCGCCGTCATGGTGCCGTCCTTCTTCGCGCCCAGCTCTGCCGTCATGTGGTAGTCGCGCGCGAAGGAGTCGGCCTGCAGGTTCTCCATGCGGTCTTCGATCCACTTGATCGGCTTGCCCGTCACGACCGATGCGGCGATCGCGATCACGTAACCGGGGTAGACGGGGACCTTGCCGCCGAAGCCACCGCCGATGTCGGGTGAGATGATGCGGATCTTCTCTTCCGAGAGGCCCACGTGGCCGGCGACGAGCGCGACGACCGTGCGGATCGCGTGCGGCGCCTGTGTCGTCATGTAGACCGTCAGCTTGCCGGTCGTCGGGTTGAAGTCGGCCACACAGCCGCACGTCTCGATCGATGCGACGTGGATGCGCGGCAGGTAGATGTCCTGTTTGACGACGACGTCAGAATCCGCAAGCGCCTGCTCCGTTCCGTCCCTGTCGCCCGTCTCCCAATGGAAGATCCGGTTGTCCTTCTTGTCTTTCTTGTCCGTGCGCAACACGGGTGCGCCCGGCTCCAGCGCCTTGAACGGGTCGACCACGACGGGCAGCGGATCGTAATCGACTTCTACGGCCGCGACGCCGTCCGCGGCCGCATACCGCGATGTCGCGACGACGGCCGCGACCTCCTGCGCCTGGTACATCACCGTGTCCGTCGGCAGCACCATCTGCGTGTCCGACATGAGCGTCGGCATCCAGTGCAGGTTGTACTGCTCGAGCGTCTTACCCGTGATGACGGCCGCCACGCCCGGCACCTTCATGGCGGCGTCGGTATTGATGCTCTTGATCTTCGCGTGCGCGAACGGGCTGCGTACGATGTCGAGATACAGCATGCCCGGCAGCTGGACATCGTCCACGTACTTGCCCTGGCCGCGGATGAAGCGGGGATCTTCCTTGCGCTTCATCGAATGCCCCATGCCGCAGACTTCGCGCGAGGTCCTGGGCTTCATGATGCCTCCCCCTGCTTCATGGCGGCGGCGGCATGCTGCACCGCCTTGACGATGTTCACGTATCCGGTGCACCGGCACAGGTTGCCGGAAATGGCCTGGCGAATGTCGGCTTCGCTGGGATCGGCGTTGCGCTGCAAGAGCGCATAGCTGGTCATCATCATGCCGGGCGTGCAGTAGCCGCACTGCAGGCCATGCTCCTCCCAGAAGCCCATCTGGACGGGGTGCAACGCGCCGTTCTCGGCGAGGCCTTCGACGGTCTTCAGCTCGCGGCCGTGGGCCTGCACGGCGAGGACGGTGCAGGACTTCACGGGTTCGCCATCGAGTAAGATCGTGCAGGCGCCGCAGTGCGTCGTGTCACACCCGATGTGTGTGCCGGTCAGGCGGAGCTGGTCGCGCAGGAAATGCACGAGCAGCAGCCGGGACTCGACCGTCGCCTCGTGCGCCGTGCCGTTGATGGTGACGCGAATCGCGTGGTCGGCCATGGTCACCTCCCCGCCGCACGCTGTGCGGCCGTCGCGAGCGCACGTGCCGTCATGACCCGCGCCATCTCGCGCTTGTATTCCTCGCTGCCCCTCCAGTCGGAATTCGGTGACGCGTCCGCGGCGGCGAGTCGCGCCGCCTCGGCGAACGTGTCATCGCCGGGCCGTTTGCCGCGCAGGAAATCTCCGGCAGCATCCGCCTTCTGTGGCAGTGGGCCCGCGTTGGTGAGGGCGATGCCGGCACTCGCGATGGTGCCATCGGCCGCGAGCGTGAGCTGGGCCGCGGCGGCCGCCGTCGCATAATCGCCGACCTTTCGCTCCAGCTTCTTGTACGCGCCACCCGACCGTGCGGGCGGGATCGGGATGCGGATCTCGGTGAGGACTTCATCCGTGGCCAACGCGGTCTGGAAGATGCCGACGAAGAAATCGCCGATCGGGATCACGCGTTCGCCGCCCGGACCGGTCGCGACGACCTGTGCGTTCAACGCCAGCATGGTAGCGGGATGGTCGTTGGCCGGATCGCCGTGCGCGAGGTTGCCGCCGATCGTGGCGCGGTTGCGCACGAGGGGGTCCGCGACGACGACCGCCGTGTCGAACAGGATCGGATACTTCTGCCGGATCAGGTCCGATCGCTCCAGCGCGTTCTCTTTGGTGGCTCCGCCGATGCGCAGGAAACCGTCGGCCTCGCGGATGTACTCGAGCCCGGGGATCCGGCCGATGTCCACGAGCTGCGTGACGTACCCGAGCCGGAGCTTGAGCACCGGGAGCAGGCTCATCCCGCCCGACAGCACCTTGGCCTCATCGCCTCCTTCGCGAAGGAGGTCGATCGCCTCTTGGAGTGTGGCCGGTGCGTGATAATCGAAGGGGGCTGGGATCATCGGGCACCATCCTTTCGCCCGGCTGGATCGGACGGATTCATGCCGGGACCGCGTACGTTTCGGGACTCTCGATGAACGCCTCGTGACAGGCGTCACAGCAGAACCGGAAGGTCCGGCCGGCGAACTCGGCGGTGGGTGAGGCCTCGCCCACGACGGTCATCCCGCACACCGGGTCCGTGGCCGTCGGCTCGTGGCCCTCCGACTCCAGGGCATGGGAGTCGTGCACCCCTCGCGCGTCGGAGCCACCGGCCGCGACTCGGCTCTCCGACCGTCCTGCGGCAATCACCTGCGCCAGGATGCTCACCGCGATCTCGCCCGGGGTCTT
>JBFJPA010000045.1:0-15217 GCA_041617355.1 Longimicrobiales bacterium | reverse complement strand
GCGCGAGCTCGACGGCCTCGCGGCCGTTGTTCGCCGTGGCGACGACCTGGTGACCGAGGGTTTCCAGCTGGCTTGTGAGGGCGAGGTTGTGCAGCGCCTCGTCGTCTGCGATGAGCACGCGCAGCGATTCGCTCATGGCTTAGCTCCCGGGAGCGAGTCTCCAGTGACACTGCCGCGACGCGTCGGGGAGACGGGGACCGGACGCAAAGGCGCCCCACCCGGCAAGCGGGGAGGCGCTTCATGACCTCCAGGGCATCCGGCGCGCGGTTCGGGGTCGCTGACCATGCGCAGCGGCGATGCAAGGAAAGTGCGCGCCGTGGAAGGGGGTGCGCAAGCCCCCGCCGGCGAACACTTTGGGAACGTCGGCCGCGCGCCACGCGTAAGAGCGGGACGAGGGGAACGCGCTTGGGGCCCCTATGGGCGTGGGCAGGCAGCCGAGCGAAGACGCCCGACTGGCATCCGAATCGGTGATGATGCACGCATTGATCCTGATCCTCCTGACGCTGGGAGCGGCCGCACCGGACGTGGCCGTTGAGCCACCGCGACCGGTTGCGGCCGCGCCGGCCGACGCACTGGCCGGCCTGAAAGAGGACATCGACCAGGCCCTCCGCCGGGGCGGAGGCCGGAGCAGTCGCTGGGGGGTGATGGTCGTCTCGCTGACCCGGGGTGACACGCTCTACGCCCGTGACGCGGACGTGCCCATGGCGCCCGCGTCCAACCTCAAGCTGCTTACGACCGCGGCCGCCTTCTACTATCTCGGGCCGCGCTTCCGCTACAACACCTTCCTCCTCGCCGATGGGCCGATCGCGGACGGCGTGCTGCAGGGCGATCTCGTCGTCTATGGTACGGGAGACCCTACGTTTTCGGAGCGGTTCGGCGGGCGGACGGCGGTGTTCGAGGCGTTTGCGGACACGCTGCTCGCGCAGGGGATCCGCGCAGTTCGCGGCGACGTCGTCGGTGATGCGTCGTATTTCTTGGGCCCGGGCACTGGCCAGGGCTGGCAGAACAACTACATCGACGCCTCGTATGCGGCGCCGGCGAGCGCGCTCTCGTTCGGCGAGAACATCGCGACCGTGCGAATCGAGCCCGCGGATCGTGCGGGCTGGCGCCCGACCATCCGGCTGGTGCCGGGCGGCGAAGGCATCGCGATCGTCAATCAGGCCACGACCGTATCGGGCGGGCGCACGTCGATTCAGGCCGGGCGCAGCGCGTATGGTGGCCCTCTGACCGTCCGTGGTCAGATCTCGTCGCAGTCGCGGGGCGTCGTGCGGTCCGTGCCGGTCTCCGACCCGGCGCGCTACGCGGCGGCTGTCCTACGCGAAGTGCTGGTCGCGCGCGGCATCGAGGTCGGCGGCAGCGTGCGCGCCGTACACGAGGCAGGCACATCGCCCGTCACGGGCCGCTCGGTGTTCGCGCCGGCGTTTGATCGGCGCCAGCCGCTGCGCGTGCTCGCCGTCCACGAGTCGCCGGCGCTGATGAGCATCCTCGAAGTCATCAACAAGCGAAGCCATAACCTGTACGCGGAACAGGCGCTGCGGACGATCGGCCGGGTCGCCACGGGCGAGGGCAGCGTGGAGAGTGCGGCCCACGCGATCCAGCACTTCGCGGCGCGTGAGGCGGGCCTGGACACGGCCGCGCTCCGCATCTACGACGGCTCGGGCCTGTCGCCTTTGAACCGGATGACGGCACGCAGCCTGGTCCAGCTCCTCGGCTACATGGCGGGATCGAGGATGGCGGAGGACTACTTCGCGACGTTGCCCGAAGCAGGCGCCCGCGACGGCCTGCGCCGCATGCAGCGCACGGCGGCGGAACACAACCTGCGCGCGAAGACCGGGACGTTGTCGAGCGTGTCGGCGTTGTCTGGCTACGTGCGGGCCGCAAATGGCGAGCAGCTGGCGTTCTCGATCATGGCCAACGGCACGTCGTCGACGTGGCAGGCGAAACGGATCGAGGACGAGATCGGAGCCCGGCTCGCCCGCTTCACGCGAGCGGAGCCGGGTGAAGCGAGCGAGGCGCTCAACCCGCGCTGACGCCGAGGCGGCGGCGGACCAGAGCGAGGCGCCGGCGCAGCTCGAACACCGACATCGTCATCAACGTGCGTTCCGCCGACGCCCGTGTCTGCCAGCGGACTTCCGGCATAGCGTAGAGGATGTCTCGCGCGGCTGCCGCGTGGAACACGAGGAACCAGCGGCCGTGGTGGCGCGGCGTGTTTTCTTCACGGGCCGTGGCGACCCACCCCTGACCGTCGTCGTCTTCGAACGTCCGCATTTCACTCATCCTTTAGGGTCGACCGTTCCAGCAGGGCCGCCAGCGACGCCGCATCGGCATCGTCGAGCCAGGCCTCTGCCTGCTCCGCCGAGCGTGCGTCGAGCGGGTGCTGCCGGACCGGGGCCTCGCGACCGACCGGCACGAACAGCGCAAAGAGCGCGCCCCAGGACGCCCGTCCGACGACGACGTCCCAGCTCAGTCCAGCGGGGTCCATGAATCGGCGCATGCGCGATTCCCTCTCCGTCGGGTGCGCGGTCCGTGCGGCCCTCCCTTGCGCGACCCCGGCCGCTCCCGCAGCGTACAGCGCTTTGAGGATCTGTGGAGCCCGGGAATGCCGCAAGACCTACGAGACCAGCTCAACCTCGGCTTGACCCAAATCGGCGAGTTCTTCCCTCGCCTGGCCGCCGCCATCGGAATCCTGATGATCGGGTTCCTGTTGGCGAAGGCGGTCGAGCGCGTCACGGATTTCGTTTTCCACCGTGTCGGCTTCGATCGGTGGATGCGGGAAGGCGGCGTGACGGAGGCATTGGAGCGCTCGGGCACGACACTCGATCCGTCGACGGTTCTGGCCAAGCTGCTCTTCTGGACCGTAATGCTGCTGGTGATTCTGCTCGCGGCGAGTGCGCTCGGCGGGCCGGCCGTGAGCGTGCTGTTCGGCGAGATGCTGGCTTACGTGCCCAACGTGTTCGCGGCCGTGATCGTGCTGGTGCTCGGCATCCTGCTAGGCGAGTTCGTGAAGGACCTGGTGCTCGCCTCGGCGGGCACGCTGACGGCGGCGCCGACGCTGGCGCGCGCCGGGAAGGCAGCCGTGATCCTGCTGGCCTCGTTCATGGCGCTCGAGCAACTGGAGATCGCGCAGGACGTGTTGTTGGTCTTTTTCATCGCGATCGTCGGCGCAGCGGCGCTGGCCGCTGGAATCGCGTTCGGCCTGGGCGGCCGTGAGGTGGCGGCCGAGATCGCGCGCGATCTCTACAACCGGAACCGCCGCCAGCCTCCTCCTCCTGCGCCTCCTCCTCCGGCGAGCGAAGGCCGACCGGACGAACCCGCCTGAACGGCGGCTTCAGATTCCGAGGATGCTGTAGCCGGCGTCGACGTAAACCACTTCGCCGGTGATGCCGGCGGCGAGATCACTGCACAGGAAAAGGGCCGTGTTACCGACGTCGGCCTGGGTGACGTTGCGACGCAACGGCGCACGCTCCTCGACCTGGCCGAGGATTCCACGGAATCCCTTGATGCCGGAGGCCGCCAGCGTCTTAATGGGGCCGGCGCTGATGGCGTTGACGCGGATGCCTTCGGGTCCGAGGTCGGCGGCCAGGTAGCGGACACTGGCCTCGAGGGCCGCTTTCGCAACGCCCATCACGTTGTAGTTCTGCACGACCTTCTCGGCGCCATAGTAGGACAGCGTGAGCACACTGCCGCGGCGTGCGGCAAGCAGGGGCACGGCCCGACGCGTGAGTGCGACCAGCGAGTACGCGCTGATGTCGAGCGCCGTGCGAAACCCTTCGCGCGACGTGTCGATGAATCGGCCTTCGAGATCTTCGCGGTTGGCGAATGCGACGCAATGGATCAGGACGTCGATGCCGTCCCAGACCTTGCCGATGGCGTCGAAGGCGGCGTCGATCTGGGCATCATCGGCGACGTCGCACGGCAGGATCAGCCTCGCACCGACGGACTCGGCGAGCGGCCGGACACGTTTCTCGAGGGCTTCGCCGACGAACGTGAAGGCGAATTCGGCGCCCGCCGCCTGCATGGCCTGGGTGATGCCCCACGCGATGCTGCGTTCGTTGGCGAGACCGAAGACGAGGACGCGGCGGCCTTCGTACATGGACTGGAGAGTCATGTTGAATTCGTTGATCAGCGAGTTCAGAACGTGACGGCGCCGCCGTCACTCGAACATGTCGAAGGCCTTGTCGAGGTCCTGCTTCGAGTAGACCCGGAACGCGACGAGCGTATAGGTGCGCACGATGCCGGGCACGCGCGCGAGCCTTTCGGCGACGACCTCGGCGATGGCTTCCCACTGCGGCACGCGTACGATGGCGACGAGATCCCAGTCGCCGGAAACAGAATAGACCTCGGCGACACCGTCGATGCCGGCGACCTCCCGAGCCGCGGACGGAATGCTCTCGCGATCGGCGCGAATGAGGACGACGGCGGCGACCATGTCAGGAACTCCGTCGAACGGGTCGTCGGGCCGGTGGTCCGACGCAGGGCCGGCGGCACCGGGGTGGAGCCGCGGCGAAGGTAGCGGCCCGTTCGGCAGGGCCGCAACACCCGCCGAACAGCCCCTTGCCGGCGCAGAGAAGGGCGGGGAGTTTGCGCGTCCATGACGACCCTCACCGCGACATCGACTTCGCGTGCGGAGCCAACGCGCGTTCCGCCGGAGTTGGCGCTGCTGGTGATGGTCGGCATCTGGGCGGTCAACTTCTCGGTGGCGAAGCTGGGACTGGCCGCACTGTCGCCGCTCGCGTTCAATGCGTTGCGTTTCCCGCTGGCGGCCGCCGTCGTGTTCGCGGCGTTGCGCGCGCGCGGCGCGCTGCCGCTGCCCGAGCCGCGACACCGGCTGCGCATCGTGGGCCTCGGGCTGCTCGGCAACGTCGTTTATCAACAGTTGTTCATCCTCGGTCTCGACCGGACACGCGCGGGCACGGCGAGCGTGCTGCTCGCCGGTACACCCATCATCACCGCGCTCCTTTCGGCGGGCCTGGGACACGAGCGCGTCGGTTGGAAGGCATGGGTTGGAGCGAGCGCGACCATGGGTGGAATGTTGCTCGTGGTCGGGACCGGCGCCAGTGAGGGCGGCGCCCTCACCGGCGATCTGCTGTTGATCGGCTCGTCCTTCGCGTGGGCGGGCTACACTGTGGGGAGCCGTTCCATGGTCGCCCGCTACGGACCGCTCCCCGTCACGGCCTGGACGCTCGGCGTCGGCACGGCGGGCGTGGTCCTGATCGGGATTCCGGACCTGGTGCGAACGGATCTCGGCGCCCTTCCGCCCGGCGCCTGGCTGTCCGTCGCCTACGCGGGCGCACTCAGCATTGGCGTCGCTTATCAGATCTGGTATTACGGCGTACGACATCTCGGTAACACACGGACTGCCGTGTACTCGAACCTCGTTCCTGTCGTGGCGTTGTTGGTGGCGTGGATCTGGTTGAACGAGATCCCCAGTGCGCGGCAGGTCGCAGGTGCGGCAGTCATCATTGCCGGCGTCCGGCTGGTCCAAACCCGGCGCAAGCGCGGTCGACCGGCCGAGCAGCGGCCGAGGAGCGAATCATGAGCCCGGGTGCACTGACGCGGGACTTCGCCGGTGAGCCACCGGCGCCGCTCCGGCCGGAACACCGCCTCGATCCGGCGATCTTCCAATTGCCCGTCGAACGCATGCGGGCCGGCTACTATTCGGACAAGTATTTCCTGTATACGCGCGACGTGCTGCTCGCGCGCCAGCCGTATGGCGCGGTCACCGTGCAAGTCTTTCAGAAGCGACCCGCGTGGCTCGGCGGGATCGATGAGGCTATCGCCATCCTGAAGCTGTGCTTGACGGACGGCTTCGGATTCGATGCGCTGCAGGTTCGCGCGCTCCGCGATGGCGACCGAATCGCGCCGTGGGAGCCGGTCCTCGAGATCACGGGCCCGTACGCCGCGTTCGCACACCTGGAGACCCTGTACCTCGGCGTACTGGCGCGGCGCACGAAAGTCGCGACGAACACACGCCGCGTGGTCGAAGCGGCCTGGCCCAAGCCCGTCATGTTCTTCCCTGCCCGCCATGACCACTGGCTCGTGCAGACGGGCGATGGCTACGCCGCGCACGTGGCCGGCGCGATCGGCGTGTCGACGGATGCACAGGCATCGTGGTGGGGCTCGCGCGGGATCGGCACCGTGCCGCACGCCCTGATCGCGGCGTTCGGCGGCGATACGGTCGCGGCGACGCGTGCCGTCGCCGATCAGCTGCCGGACGACGTGCACATCATCAGTCTCGTCGACTTCGACAACGACTCGGTCGGCACCTCGCTGGCCGTTGCCCGTGCGCTCGGTCCGCGCCTTTGGGGAGTCCGGCTCGATACATCCGAGACGATGGTCGACCGTTCCATCATGAGCCAGATGGGCACGTTTCCGCCGACCGGCGTCAATGCGCAGCTCGTGCACAACGTTCGCGCTGCACTCGATGCCGAGGGGTTTACGGATATTCGGATCGTCGTATCGGGCGGGTTCAATGCGGACAAGATCGCGCGCTTCGAGCGTGCCGGCGTGCCGGTCGACAGCTACGGCGTCGGCTCGTCGCTGCTGCAGGATGGCTACGACTACACGGCCGATGTCGTGAGGGTGGACGGCCAGCCGCTCGCGAAGGTGGGCCGTGCGTGGCGCGGGAACGACAGGCTGGAAGACGTCGGCTGACGGCCCCGCCGCTCGTCTAGGACCTCGCCCTTTGCCACGTGCTCGTCAGCTCGAGGACACGGTCGATGTCGGCATCGTCGTTGTAGATGCCGACGGAAAAGCGGAGCACGCCCCGGCGGATCGACAGGCGCACTCCGTTGCGCGTCAGGTGTTCGTGCAGCTCGTTCATCGCCGGGTCTTCGGCACTGTCGTGACGGCCGGCGCCGCTCGTTCCGACGGCAACGATGTGGGCGAGGTGGGGACCGGGCGGGCCACTGGCCACGGGCAGGCCGAGGTCCGCGAGTCCGGCAGCGAGCCGAGCGGCGAGCCGACGCACGTGGCGTTCGATCCGCTCGATCCCGATGCCCGCGATGAGATCCAGTGATGCGGCGGCCGCGGTCGCGCCGAGGTAATTGAAGTTGCCGAGGTCGAAGCGGCGTGCTCCCGGCGCAAAACGCAGGTGGTCCGGATCATAGGCAGTCTCATCACCGGCGTCGAGCGCGATGCCGTAGCGCGCGACGGCGCACGGCACGAGCGAATCCGCGAGCTCGCGACGGATGAAGAGAAAGCCAGTCCCATACAGCGCCAGCAGGCTCTTCTGCGTGGCGGTGACCAGCGCGTCGACGCCCAGCTCCCCGACGTCGGTACGAACGGAACCCACCGACTGCGCAGCATCCACGAGGGTCAGCACGCCCCGCTCGCGCGCGGCCGCACCCACGGTCGCCACATCCGAGAGGAACCCGGGCGAAAACGAGATGTGCGGCAGCGTCACGACGCGTGTGCGCGCGTCCATGGAAGCGATCATGAAATCGACGGGCAGGCGGCCGTCGTCCGGCGCGACGGCACGCACTTCGACGCCGACGCGACTGCGCAGATTGTACCAGAGGTAGATGTTGTTCGGATGCTCGAGCTCGGGACAGATGACGACGTTGTCCCCAGCCTTCCAAGGCAGGCTACCCGCGAACAGGTTGAGCCCCTCGGACACGTTCTTCGTGACAGCAACCTCATCCGCAGTGGCACCGATCAACCCGGCGAAGCCGGTTCGGGCCCGTTCCACGGCGTCCCACTGCATGGCTTTCGTCAGGTCGCCGCTGACCCGCGCGTCGAGGTACTCGATGACCGCGGCACGCGTCGACTCCGGCAGCAGTCCGCGCAGCGAGATGTCCAGGTAGACCTTGTCGCTCGCGCCGGGAAAGAGCTTCCGGACGTCGTTCATACGACGCGCTCCGTGGCACGCTCGGTGTGTGCGACGATGCAGGTCCCGACCATGTCACCCATCACGTTGACAGTCGTGTTGCCCATGTCGACCAGTCGGTAGATGCCGCCGACGATCGCCGCGATCTCGAGCGGCAGATCGAAGGCGCGAACGAAGATCAGGGCGACGACGAGGCCGCCGCCCGGAATCCCTCCGGATCCTTCGGACAGCAAGAGGCCGATCAACAAGACGCTGATCAAGGAAACCGGTGTGAACGTCATGCCCGCCGCTTGCGCCGTGAAGAGCAGCACGGCGGAAAGCATGATGGCGGTCCCATCCTTGTTGATCTGCGCACCGAGCGGAAGCGTGAACGAGTAGATGGGGCGAGGCAAACGCATGCGTTCGGCG
This sequence comes from Longimicrobiales bacterium, assembly GCA_041617355.1. Taxonomy (GTDB): domain Bacteria; phylum Gemmatimonadota; class Gemmatimonadetes; order Longimicrobiales; family RSA9; genus JBFJPA01. Next base: position 6,981 of record JBFJPA010000045.1, on the reverse strand, counting down.
ACGTCGAGTGCAACGGAAAGCGAGGCGAGGCTGGACGTGGTCGCCGCCGCGGTCGCCCAGAGCGGGCCGCCGTCGCGCAGGAATGCGAAGGGCCGGCGCCGCGCGATGAGGAACAGCAGCGTCACGTACACGACGACCATGGCGAGTTGTGCGCCCCAGACGGCGGCGAGGAAGCGCGCGAGCGGGCCGAACAGCTGAGCGCCGAAGCGACCCGCAGTGACGGCCATGAGTGCGCCGATGCCGATGGGCGCGACGATGAGAATGAGGTCGACCAGCTTGCGGAAGAGCGCGGCGAGATCGGCGTAGAGCGTGCGCAGCCGGTCCCGTGGCGCCTCCGGCAGGAGCAGCGTCGTGACCGCGAGGAGCGCGGCGAAAACCACGAGCTGGGCGACGTTTCCGGTCGCGAACGCCTCCACGATGTTCGTGGGTACCAGGTCGAGCAGGACGCTGCCGAGGGAGGGCACGCTCCCCGGCTCACCTTGCGGCGGCGCCGCCAGCGTCATGCCCGCGCCGGGTTTGAGCAGGTGTGCAGCGCCCAGTCCGAGCAAGAGGGCGAACGCCGTCGTCACCGTGTAATAGACGACGATCTTGAGGGCGAGGCGGCCGAAGGTACGAAGGTCCGTCAGTGCGGTGAGACCCGCGAGCAGGTTCGCCACGACGAGCGGGACGGCGGTCACGAGCAGCAACCGCAGGAAGAGGTCACCGATCGGCTCGATCGCCAGAATCGATTCACCGGCTACGGCACCGACGGCGGCGCCGATGACCATGCCGATGAGGATTCGCGTGCCGAGGCCGAAGCGGGGTTTGCGCGTCTGCCCGCCCGCTTCGCCGGTCGGCACTGTGCTCAACGGCGAGCCCGTGTCGCGAGGGGGTGACCGAGAGCACGGAGCGCACGCATGTCCGTCAGCGCATCAAACCCGAGCGCATGGTGTTTGGGAGTGGAAAACGCTTCGCGCCGGGCCGTGCGCGCGACGATCGAGTCGAAGAGGGCCGTGCGCTGTTCGAGCGTTCCTGGCGCTGGTGGCGCATCGGGCGCACAACGCGGCAAGAACAACAGCGCCGCGGCAAAAACGCACGGGCCCGCGGACCGCATTCAACGCACGCGCAGGACCGCGAGTCGAGGCGTGCCGCGCGCGAAGGGGCCGCCCCACTGGCCGGCGAGGCTCAACGTGAAGGGCGAGGAACCGGCGGCCCGGGCGAGGAAGTATTCGGCAGCGGCCGGCGGCAGTGCACCGGTCCGGGTCAGGTCGCCGAAATCGAAGGTGGCGGGCCGCAGCGGGTACGGTCCGGCGGACACGGTGTTGCGCAGGTCGAAGGAGCCGAACGTGAGTCGCGCATCGAGCGTGACGCCCGCCAGCTCGGGCGCGCCGGCCGCCCAGAGCGCGAGCGCGAATTCCGCGAAAACAGTTTCCCACGCGCGCCCTGTGGCGGCCTGCACGTTGGCGGCGCCGAACGCCGGCGGGCCCGTGAGCCTGCCGAGCAGGGCATCGCCTCCGTAATGCTCGTTGAGGTACTGCACGAAGAGCCACGCAGCCCCCCGCAACTCGAGCGTGCCCGGGGAATCTTCGTCGACGAGGGACGTATTCGCGGGCGCGGCGAGGTAGCCCCTTGCTCGAATGTGATTGGGACGCCGAAAGTCGAGGGCGGTAACGGGATCGCCGCGCTCCGCGAACACGCGGCCGACGCGTTCTTCGGCCATGTGGGCGAGGCCCTCCGAGAGCCAGAGCAGATCGAGTCGACCTTTCCGGCCGAAGCTGATCATGTGTTGGAACTCGTGCGCGAGTACGCCCGGCACGGTGCGGAGCACGGTCTCGCGGGTGCGCGCGCCGCTGAACTGGCCGGTCGGATCCGGCACCATGCTGTAAAAGATCTCGGCGCGGTTCGTGTCCTTGCAGCGCTGCACCTCGACGAGATCGCAGCCGTAGAAGAAGCCGGCAATGAAGCTGTTCTCGTTTCGTTCGGTCAGGGCGTTCACGCGCGGCGTCATCAGGATGATGATACGGCCGTTCTGGTCGATGTCGGAGGGAGAGCCGAACACGGCGACGTCGGTCGGGTGGATCGGATCATCGAACATTCGGCCGAAGCCATCGAGGTCGGCCTGCGTGAAGCCGCCGGCCGGAGCGGCGACATCGACGTAGAGGATCGCGCGATCCGTGATGGCGCGAACCTCCGCGGTAATGCGGTCCGTCCGGTTCTGCCGGTTCAGCACATTGAACTGTGTGCGATCGCCGACCTTCGGCAGCGACGGCTGCAAGGCGGCCTGGGGCGCCAGTGCCGCGGCCGGCGGGCCGGGGGGAATGCGGCGCTCGAGCGCGCGCACGTTCGCCTCCCACGCGAGTGCGGCGTCCGGCTGTTGCTGCGCTGCCGACAAGGTGGTCGCGAGCGGCGCGCCGGCGAGGCCGGTCAGCTCCCAGGGCATGGCCAGCCCCTGGGCCGACGCCGCATTGAGCGCCAGCAGCAGATAGCTGGACCCCGCCTCCGGCGGCAGAGTCAGACAGGCGAGATCGTCGGCGCTTTCCAGGAGGCGCAGGCCGCCACGCTGGATGGAGATCGGCGACGGCAACGTGCTGCGAATGGCGGCGGCCAGCGTGTTTCCGGCGACGGCCCCCAGGCGAACCTGGATCGCGAGCGTACGTTCTGGAAGGCACGTCGGGACCTGCACGGTCAGCTGCGTCGCAGACGCCGCCGTGACGCGGCCCCTGCGGCCACCGAAAAGGACGAGGTTGTCCTCGGCCCGAGTCGAGAACTCCTGGCCCGTGAGAGTGACGGTTGCGCCAGCGACAACCGGCAGGGGCGCAATCGAGGCGAGGACCGGAGTCCGCACGGCCCGTGCTTCGAATGTCGCCACGCCGCCCGTACGACCGTCGACATCGGCCTCGACGCGGACCGTGCCGAGATCGGGCCCGAGGCGGAGCGAGGTCGTCGCAACGCCGCGACCGTCCGTGGAACTGCTGCCCGGTGACAGGCTCGCGCCGGCGCCACTCACGACGCGCCAGCGCACGACTGCGTTCTCGACGGCACGCCCCGAGGACGCATCGACGACGAGGGCGGCCAGCGGATCCGCGAGGGGCTGGCCCGGCGAGCCGAACTGAGCATCGCCCGCCCCGGCGACAATGGTGACGCGGCGGGGCGCCGGCTCCGTCGTGTCGCCACCGCAGGCGGCCACGATGAGCGCAGTGCCGAAGGCAAAGATGAGAAGGGAACGCAGGGGGTGCTTCCTCAGGTACATGGTGGAATTGCGGCGACCGTGCCACTTCGCGGGCCGTGACGAAGCTTAAACGGGGCTCGCTGCAGGGGTCAACGGCAGGGGCCCGGCAGAATTCGATCGTGCGAGCCGGTTTTCTTGCGTGCCCCGAGGGGCCCGTCTACCTTCTCGCGGGCCGCGGGCCCGTGATCGGAATACGAGGGATGAACAGAAAACTTCGTCGAATCGTCCCGGCGGTGGTCCTGGCGGCCACCGCCGTCGTCGCACCTGAGGCGCGCGGCCAGACCATCGACTCGCCGTACCGCTTCGTGGAGACATCGCAAAGCGCGTCCGTTTTCGGTGGCTACATCGTGACGGGTCGCGGTGCACTCGAGCTCGGACCGAAATCGGCTCCGCTGGTCGGTGCGCGCTACGCGATCCGCGTCAGCGGTCCGTTCAGCGCGGAAGGCACGGTCGCCTACTTTGCCAGCAAGCGGACCGTGTTCGACACCGTGCCGAGCGACACGACGCTGCGAGCCGTCGGTGAAGCGGATCTGCAGGCTCTCGCCGCCTTGGTCGGGCTGCGGTTCGATGTGACCGGCCCACGCACGTGGCATCGTCTGCAGCCATACGTCGCGCTGAGCGGCGGCCTGGCCTTCGACCTGGCACCCGCATCGCCGGACGAAGCGTCGCTGACGGAGGACAGCCGCTTCGACCTCGGCACGCGCTTCGTCGCGGTCGTGGGCGGCGGTGTCGATGCGCACCTGCTGTCCCGGCTGTCCTTCCGCGTGGATGCGCGGACGATGCTCTGGAAGCTCAACACACCCCGTACATTCCTGTTGGGCGAACCCGCTCTGTTCCGGCCCACCGATGAATGGACGCAGAATCTGATGGTGTCGGCAGGCCTGGCCTTTCGTTTCTGAAGCCGTGACACGGATTCGGCACAACGCGATCGCGTCCTTGTTCCTGGCGCTCGCGTGTGGGGCGGATCGGGCGCCTGCACCCCTCGTCGTCGCGACGACAACGTCGGTCGAGGACTCCGGCCTGATGGATGTTCTCGTGCCCGCCTTCGAAGGTGCCGAGCCGGCCTTCCGACTCCAGGTCATCGCAGTGGGCAGCGGCGAGGCGTTCGCGCTGGGCCGGCGTGGCGATGCCGACCTGCTGATCACGCACGCGCCGGACGACGAAGCCGAGTTCGTGCGACGCGGCTTCGGCGAAGAGAGCACGACGATCATGTCCAGTCATTTCGTGATCGTCGGCCCGGCGGCGGACCCGGCGCGGGTCCGGGCGGCGATGTCGGTGGAGGACGCGTTGAGGCGGGTTGCCGGTGCCGCGGCACCGTTTCTGACGCGGGGCGACAGCTCCGGCACGCACCGGCAGGAGATGGCGCTGTGGCGCCAGGCCGGGCTGTCGCCGTGGCGGGACGGAGCGGCCTGGTATCGCGAGAGCGGCGTCGGCATGGCAGAGCTGCTGCGCGTCGCCGGCGAGCGGGCCGCCTACACGCTTTCGGATCGAGGCACCTTTCTCGTCGTCGGCGAAACGACGGGTCTCACGATTCTCTACGACGACGCCAGCGAATCGCTCTACAATCCGTATGCGGCGACGATCGTGAAAGACGCGCGGCAGAAAGAGGGCGCACGCGCTTTCTACGAATGGCTGCGCGGTCCAGGCCAGGCGGTGATCGGCACATACGGGCAGGAGCGTTTCGGCCGACCGCTGTTCGAACCCTCCATCCGGCCCGGCTGAGGCCGGGCCCGCCCGCTCCGCGGTCCGCTCATGGAGACGCTGCTGGATGCGCTGGTTCAGGCGGGCCGCATGCTGGTCGCCGTCGACCGGTATGTCGTCGACGTCCTGCTCCTCTCGCTGCGCGTCTCCGGTGGCGCGCTGCTGCTGGCGATCGCGATCGGCCTGCCTGCCGGCGCTGCGCTCGGCATGACGCGGTTCCGCGGTCGTGGTGTCCTGATCGCCCTCGTGCATACGGGCTTTGCGCTGCCGCCCGTCGTCGTCGGGCTTTTCATCCACATCATGTTGTCGCGGACGGGCCCCCTAGGGAGTCTCGAGCTGCTGTTCACGCCGACGGCCATGATCCTGGCACAGACGGTTCTCGCCGCGCCGTACGTCACGGGGATCGCGCTGGCCGCCGTGCAGGCGGTGCCATCCGATGTGCGCTGGCAGGCGGCGGGTCTGGGCGCATCGCGGCTGCGTTCCATCTGGACCCACGTTCGCGAGGCGCGGCTGGGCCTGGCGGCCGCTGTCGTGGCCGGCTTCGGTGCCGTGATCTCCGAGGTCGGAGCGGTCATGCTGGTGGGTGGAAACCTGCGCGGCGAAACGCGCGTCATGACGACGGCGATCCTGCTCGAGACGCGACAGGGCGACTACGCCTCGGCCCTCGCGTTCGGCATCATTCTCCTGGCGCTCGCCTTCACCGTGAACCTCGTGCTTACACGGCTTCAACAGGGACGCGTGTCGAGAACCTCAGCCGGGCCCGCGCGATGGAGTTGACTGCGGAGCTGCTCCGGGCCGAAGACATCCGGCGGCAGTATGGCGGCCGCGGTGTCGTAAACGGGGCCAGCCTGTCACTTCGGCGAGGCGAGGTGCTGGCGGTGCTGGGCCCGAACGGCGCGGGCAAATCGACGCTGTTCCGGATCTTGCTGCTGCTCGAGCGGGCCGATGCCGGACGCGTCTTCGTCGCGGGGCAACCCGCCAAGCCGGGCGATCGCGCCGCGGCGCTTCACCTGGCGGGTGTCTTCCAGCGTCCTCACCTCTTCGCAGGCACGGTCACGGAGAATCTTGCGTTCGGCCTGGTCGCACGCGGAGCCTCGGCTGCGCAGCGTCGCGCGCGGGTGCGGGATCTGCTGGTTCAATTCGACCTCGAGGCGCATGCGAGGGCCGATGTCCGGACCTTGTCGGGCGGTGAGCTGCAACGGGTCGCGGTCGCGCGGGCGCTCGCCGTCGAGCCCGATGTCCTGCTCCTCGACGAGCCCACGGCGAATCTGGACGTCGCCGTGCGTCGCCCGTTCCGCGAGGATCTGGAGCGTGCCGTCCGTGCCCGGGCCGGCGGTGTATTGCTCATCACGCACGATCCGTCCGACGCGTTCGCGCTCGCGGACCGGATCGCCGTTCTCGAAGCGGGCAAGATCGTGCAGGCCGGGACGCCGCAGGATCTGGTGGCCGCGCCGACCACGCCGTTCATTGCGGCGTTCACGGGAGCCGAGCTCCTCGTGAACGGGATGGTCGAGTCGGTCGATGGTGAGCTCGTGACGGTACGAACGTCGGGCGGCGCACGCGTGCGCGGCATCGCGGCGACCGCATCCGGCCTGGCCGTGGGCGCGCGTGCCCATGCGAGCTACCGTCCGGAAGACGTGACCTTCACGAGTCCGGAACCGACCGCGCGCACGAGTGCGACGAATCGGTATGAGCTGGTCATTTCCAGCGTCGTGACGACGGGCTCGCTCGTTCGGTTGCGCCTGGACGGCGAGCCGTCGCTCACGGGACTCGTGACTCGAGAGAGTGCGCACGCGTTGGAGCTGGCACCGGGGGTTCGGGTGGAGGCTCACGTAAAGGCGACAGCGGTCCGTGTCTACGCCGCTGGCTGAACGGTCCAGCCACAGCTTCGGCGAACGGCTGATCGGCGCGGCTCGGCTCGACATCCACATCTATGAGGAAGTCGAGGCCGACACGCGGGCGACGAGTCAGGCGGCCCTCGTCGTGTGTTTGTCGGCGGCGGCTGTCGCCGTGGGCGAGGCGAGGACGGGTCTCGTCGCTGTAGGAACCGGCGTCGCGGCCGAGCTGCTGGG
>JBFJPA010000044.1:0-15237 GCA_041617355.1 Longimicrobiales bacterium | reverse complement strand
GGGATCGCCACCAATGCGTCGGATCCCCTCGCGCACCGTGTATCCGCTATTCGTGACGAAATCGAGGTAGTTCGACGGGTCTTCGCCGCGCAGCGCCTTGCTGCCGACCTTCCCGTTCTCCTCGTTCTGGAAGATGATGACCTCGAGCGGGTGGCGGAGCCGGACGCGGGCATCGTTCAGCGTTCGCGCGACTTCGATCGCCGCGATCGAGCCGACGCAGCCATCGTAGCGACCGCCTTCGGGCACGGAATCGATGTGTGAGCCCGTGCCGAGCGGCGGCAAAGCGGCGTCTGACCCGGGCCGTCGGCCGATGATGTTGCCCGCGGCGTCGATTTCGGTGGCGAGGCCTGCGCGGCGCATCTGTTCGATGACGAACGTGCGGGCGGCGAGGTCGTCATCCGAGTAGGCCGGCCGCGTCACGCCGCCCAGCTCGTTGCGGCCGAACTCCGAGAGCGTTTCGAGCCACCCGTTCAGCCGCCGGCCGTCGACGCGGGGGAGCTGTGTCGTGGGTGTGCTCCGAGCTTGCGTCGGCGTCGCGGCCGCGCTGGCGAGTGCGCCCAGCAGCGCACGGTGAAACGTCCTCCGATCCATGCTCCTGCCCCCTGTCTGGGACCACTCCGGCCCGCGGCCTTTCGCCGCACCGCGGTCCCTTCCATCTTCGCCAGAACGCGGTCGCCGCGCACGCTCCCTCCGACGGATGGCTCCCATGAGCTCCCGCATCACCGAATCCGAATGGATCTGGAAGGATGGCCAGTTCGTGCCCTGGGCAGAGGCCCGGCTCCACATCCTGAGCCTCGCCGTCCAGTTCGGATCCTCGGTCTTCGAAGGCATCCGCTGCTACAGCACCGAGGACGGCCCGGCCGCGTTCCGGCTCGGCGACCACATCCGCCGGCTCTTCGACTCCTGCCGCATCTACCGGATGCGGCTCGACTACTCGCCGGCCGAGGTGGCCGACGCTTGCCTCGCCACCGTCGCGAAAAACGGCCTGAACGCGTGTTACGTCCGGCCCATGGTCACCCGCGGGTATGGCGATGCCGGCATGCTGCCCGTGCACGGCCCGCTCGAGACCTGGGTCTGCGCATTCCCGTGGGGCACGTATCTTGGCGAAGGTGCGCTGGATGCGGGTGTGGACGTATGCGTCTCGTCGTGGTTTCGGCCCGCGCCCAACACCCTGCCATCGCTCGCCAAAGGCGCCGGCCACTACAACAATGCCCAGCTCATCAAGATGGAGGCCGTAGCCAACGGCTATGCGGAGGCCATCGCGCTCGGACCGGGCGGCCTTGTCAGCGAGGGCAGCGGCCAGAACCTGTTCCTGGTCCGCGACGGCGTCGTCATTGCACCGCCGATCGATGGCACCTCACTCGCCGGCATCACGCGCGACAGCATCCTCACGATCGCACGCGACCTCGAGCTGCCCGTCGAGATCGTGCCGATCCCGCGCGAGATGCTGTACACGGCCGACGAGCTGTTCTTCACGGGCACGGCCGCCGAAGTCACGCCCATCCGGAGCGTCGATCATATCGTGATCGGCGAAGGCCGCGCCGGCCCCGTCACCCGCCGGCTGCAGCAGCGCTTCCTGGGCATCGCGCGCGGCGAGCTGCCGGACATCTACGGCTGGCTGTCGCACGTCGAGAAGGGGGCGGTCGCCGTCGGCGATTGACGTATGGCGGCCCGCGTCCGGCCGGCCACAGCGCAGGATCACGATGGCTGGCACGCCATGCGTGTCGCCCTTTATGGCGCGGACGCCGGCACCGATGAGATGGATGCCCTGCTTCGGGACCCGCAGCAAGCTGCGTACGTCGCCGAGCTCGAGAATGGCCATCTCGGCGGCTTCGTCGAAGTGGGGCTGCGCTCCTTTGCGGAAGGCTGCCTGACGAGCCCGGTCGGGTACGTCGAAGGCATCTGGGTCGAATCCGAGCTGCGTGGTTCCGGGCTCGGCCGCCGCCTCTTCGAGGTCGCCGAGGACTGGGCACGGGCTCAGGGCTGCTCCGAGATGGCGAGTGACGCGCTCCTCGACAACCTGCTCAGCCACGCCGTCCACCGCGCGCTCGGCTACACCGAGGTCGAGCGCCACGTCTGCTTCTACAAGCGCCTCGCCGACTGACGCAACGCCCCAGCCAGCGAATCGTCTTGACCCTCCCGCAACGTCATGGATTACCGTGTGAGCGCGGAGGTGCAATGTGCTGAAAGTCGGACAGCTGGCGCGACGCACGGGCCTGACCGTGCGCACGCTCCACCATTACGACGAGATCGGACTGCTCACGCCGTCGGCGCGTTCGCCGTCCGGGTATCGACTCTATGACGATGCGGACGTGGCCCGGCTGCAGCGCATCGTCGCGCTGCGCCAGCTCGGCTTTTCGCTGGACCACGTGTGCGCATGCCTGGACGATCCCGCGTGGTCACCTGCGCGCGTCCTGCGACTGCGCCTCGATGCGTTGCGCGGCGAGCTGGAAGAACAGCGACGATTGCTGCACAAGCTCGAACACGTCGCCGACCGGCTGGACTCGGCGGAAACCGTCACCGTTGACGAATTCCTCGATACGATCGGAGCCCTGACCATGTACGAGAAGTACTACACGCCCGAACAGCTCGCCCGGTTGGAAACGCGGCGGGCAGCGGTCGGCGAAGCCCGCATCAAGGCGGTGCAGGAAGAGTGGCCACAGCTGATTACGGCCGTGCGCGCCGAAATGGAGAAGGGCACAGACCCTTCCGATCCCGCGGTCACCGCGCTCGCGCGCCGATGGACGGCGCTCGTCCAGGAGTTCACGGGTGGGGATCGCGGTATCGCGCAGTCGCTGAAGACCATGTACCAGAATGAGCCGGCCGCGCGTCAGCGCAGCGGTCTCGACCCGGCGCTCTTGGCGTACGTGCAGAAGGCTCGCGCTGCCGACCGCTGAGGTTTTGCGGATTCGGCCGTTCTGCGGATGAACAGAGTTTCGCGAAGCGCTCGGAGGGTTGTTCTGATCTCTGCGGTTGATAGCCGTTACAGCGAACTGCGCTCGACGCTGCCGTTGCTCAGACGTAACTAGCGTACGCGGGCACGTACATCGAACGCGCGACGTAGTCCTCGACGTTCTCGGGCAACGCCCGGTCGTTCAGGCCCTGTGCCTCCGCCTCACGCATGACGGTCGCCGCCACGGCAGCCGATACGGTCCGTATGGCATCCAGCCGCGGCAACACGGCCCCACGCTCGAGGTCCTTCTCCGTTACGAGGTCAGCGAGCGCGGCCGCTGCGGCCAGGAACATGCCGTCGGTCACGCGGCGCGCCCTGGCCAGCACCGCGCCGAGACCGAGACCCGGAAAGATGTACGCGTTGTTGGCCTGTCTCGGCTCGAAGGTGCGGTCACCCAGGGTGACGGGTTCGAACGGGCTGCCGCTGGCGAACACGGCACGTCCTTCCGTGTGCGTATACGCCTGCTCCGCGGTGCACTCGGCTTTCGATGTCGGGTTGGACAGTGCGAATACGATCGGGCGTTCATGGGTCCTCGCCATCGCGTGCAGCACGGTCTCGTCGAACGCGCCGCCGCGCGTCGAGAGACCGATCAGTGCCGTCGGCTTCAAGGCATCGATCGCGTCGGCCAGGCTGGAGGCCGGCGCGTGCTCGTGTGCGTAGCGCCGCTTGTGCTGCGTAATGTCCGTGCGGCCGGCCGTGACAAGGCCGCGCGAATCGAACAGCCAGACGCGCGAATTGGCTTCTGCCGCACCGAGCCCATCTCTCTCCATGGCCGCTGCAATCAGGTCGGCGACGCCGATGGCGGACGCGCCCGCGCCGAAGAAGAGAACCCGTTGTTCGGTCAGCGGCGTGCCCGTGATTCGCGTCGCACCGTAGAGCGCGGCGAGAGCTACGGCCGCCGTGCCCTGGATGTCGTCGTTGAACGTGCACAGCCGATCCCGGTACTTCTCGAGCAGCCCCTGCGCGTTCTCCGTGGCGAAGTCCTCCCACTGCAGCAGCGCATGCGGGAAGACCTCCTGCACCGCGGACACGAACTCCTCGATCAGTGCGTCATACGCCTCGCCGCGCGTGCGTGGAATCGGCAAGCCGGGATACAGTGCGTCGTTGCGCAGCTCTTCATTGTCCGTGCCGACGTCGATGACGACGGGCAGGCAGCGCGCGGGATGGACGCCGGCGCAGGCCGTGTAGAGAGCCAGCTTGCCGATCGGGATGCCCATCCCCTGTGCGCCGAGATCGCCGAGGCCGAGGATGCGCTCGCCGTCGGTGACCACGATTACGTCCACTTCGGCTTCCGGCCAATGCGCGAGCAGCTCCCGCACTCGACCCCGATCTTCGATCGACACGTACAGACCGCGCGGCCGCCGGAAGATGTGGCCGAACCGCATGCACGCCTCGCCGACCGTCGGCGTGTAGATGATCGGCATCAGCTCGGTCATGTGGTCGGTCACGAGGCGGTAGAACAGCGTCTCGTTCCGGTCCTGCAGACCGACCAGGAAGATGTAGCGGTCGAGATCGGTCGGTTTGCCGCGCAGGTTGCGGGTCACGCGCTCGAGCTGCTCATCGATGCTGAGGATGCGGGGCGGCAGCAGGCCGCGTAGCGCCAGTGCGTCGCGCTCCGCCTCCGAGAACGCCGTGCCTTTGTTCAGTCGCGGGTCGTGGATCAACGCCACGCCCAATGGAAAGGCGCGCGCGCCACGTGCCGGTTCGGATGCCATCGTTCTCTCCCAAAGAAACGTGCGGTCCCGGGTCGACGCCCCGCGGGACCGCGGTCTTCGCACCGTATGGCTCATGGTCCCACCGCCGCAAGGGGAGATCTCCTTGCTCCGGGCCGCCAGCCGCGCGATCGTGACGGACTGACGCCCACACGCGGGCGAGTCCGTTCCGGCTCGAAGGACGGAGGGAGCTTCGCCATGGCCCGAGTTCGCCGCCTCACCCTGATCACGTGCCTCGCCATCGCGGCGCCGCTCGCGGCGCAGCGCCCGGCCGACTTATCGGACGACGTGCTCCGTTATGTGACCGTGGGCGAGCCCGTGGTCGCGCTCGTCGGCGCGCGCGTGATCGATGGCACGGGCGCCGCTCCCGCGGCCGGTCGCACGATCCTGATCCGGGACGGCCGGATCACAGCCGTCGCGGACGACGGCCAGCTCGCCATTCCGGCCGACGCACGTGTCATCGACCTGACGGGACACACGGTCATACCCGGCCTGGTCGGACTGCACAACCACACGTATTACGCGTTCGGTGGCCGCAGCACGCAGATGCACTTCACGGGGCCCCGTCTCTACCTCGCCGGTGGCGTGACGACGATCCGCACGGCCGGCGCGCAGCATCCGTACGCCGAGATGAACATGAAGCGCGGCATCGACGCGGGCCGAGTGCCGGGCCCGCGTGTGCACGCGAGCGGGCCGTATCTGAATGGCGCTGTCGGGCCGGGTGGCGCGCAGGCGCCGTTGCTGACCGAAGCCGACGCGCGTCGCGTCGTGAGCTACTGGGCGGAAGAAGGAGCGACCTGGCTGAAGGCGTCCGGCTCGATCACACGCGCCGTGCTCGGCGCCGCCATCGATGAAGCGCACAAACATGGCATGGGCTTCACCGGCCACCTCTGCTCGGTCACGTTCCGTGAGGCTGCCGCACTCGGCATCGACAACCTCGAGCACGGCTTGATCACGAACAGCGATTACATTGCGAACAAGGTCCCGGATCAGTGCCCACCCGAAAACATGATCGCGCAGGTCAACGTCGACCTCGACGGCGAGGCGGTGAAGGCGACGTATCGCGATCTGATCGCACATGGCGTCGCCGTGACGTCTACGCTTTCGGTCTACGAGCTGTTCGTACCGGAACGCGCGCCACTCGATCCGCGCGTCATGGATGCGCTGTCGGACGAGGCGAAGGCGGCGCTTCTCGACTTCCGCAGGGAGCTCGAGTCCGGACAGGGCCTCGTCGTGCCGGTCCGTCTCTTCGACAAGATGCTGAAGTGGGAGCGTAACTTCGTGCTCGCGGGCGGCCTCCTGACGGCCGGCGTCGATCCGTGGGGGAACGGCTCGCTTCCGGGCTATGGCGACCACCGCAATTACGAGCTGCTCATCGAGGCGGGGTTCTCGCCCGCCGAGGCCATCCGCATCATGACGCTTAACGGCGCGAAGCTGCTGAAGGAAGACGCGGAGTACGGCTCCGTCGAAGTCGGTAAGCGCGCCGACCTGGCTGTCCTACGCGGCGATCCGGCGAGCAACGCATCCGACATCCGAAACGTCACGCTCGTCTTCAAGGATGGTGTCGGCTACGACCCCGTGAAGTTGATTGCGGATGTGAAGGGACAGGTGGGCATCCGGTAGGCGGTGTGTATGCGGGCAGGTCAAGCCGGCTTTCGTGCGTCCTTCTCGCCCCGCCCTGCCAGCCACGTATAGGCATCCAGCTGTGCCCGCGTACGCGCCGCCGAGCCATCGCGCACGTACGTGTTGCTGAACTCCGCATCGATGCGCCGCGCCTTTACCGTGTCCGCCAGCTGCAGCTCGAGGAAACGCATCAACTGCGCGCGGCAACTCTCGTCGTAGATCGGGAACGCGACTTCGACGCGACGATCCAGATTGCGCGTCATCCAATCCGCAGATGACAGAAAGACGCGGTCCTTGCCACCCGCATAGAAGCGGTAGACGCGCGCGTGCTCGAGGAACCGGTCGACAATGCTGCGAATCTCGATGGTCTCACTGACACCGGGAAGGCCGGCGACGAGCCGGCAGATGCCGCGCACGATGAGCACGATCGGCACGCCGGCCGCGGATGCGTCGTACAGCCAGCGAATGCTTTTCGGATCCTCCAGGCTGTTGAGCTTGAGCACGATCGCGGCCGGCTTTCCGCCAAGCGCGGCCTTCTTCTCGGCGTTGACCAGGCGCCGCAGCCGGCGGCGCAGGCCGAACGGCGCGACCATCAGGTGCTTGAAGCGCGGCTCCTCGGTTTCGCCGAGGAGATACGCAAAGACCCGGCGGGACTCGCGCGTCAGTCGCGTGTCGGCGGTCAACAGCGCATGGTCGGCGTAAATGCGGGCCGTGTTCTCGTTGAAGTTGCCGGTCCCGAAGTACCCGTACAGCCGCGACTCGCCGCCCTCCCGTCGGCTGACGAGCGCGAGCTTCGCGTGCACCTTCAGCTCGGGATCGCTATAGACGACACGTGCGCCCGCGGCTTCCAGGCGAGCGGCCGCGTCCAGATTCGCCTCTTCGTCGAAACGCGCTTTGACTTCGATGACGGCCGTCACGGCTTTGCCTCGTTTCGCCGCCGCTGCAAGTGCGTCCACGACAGCCGACGCCTTTGCCACCCGGTACAGCGTGATCCAGATCGCGTCGACATCGGCGTCTTCGGCGGCCTCGCGCAGGAAGCGGAGCACGGGCTCGAACGACTGATACGGGAAGTGCAGCAGCCGGTCCCGTTCCGCGACGGCCGCGAGGATGGACGGCGCGTCGTCCAGCACCGGCAGCGGCGGCAGCGGCGGCGCCCGCAGACCGCCGGGATCGAAACGTGGGAACGCGAACAGGTCGTGCAGGTTGTGGTAACGACCGCCGCGGAACAGATCCTCGGCTTCGAGCCCGAGCCGATTGCGCAGGCGAGACAACACGGCGTCCGGCATGTCCGGATCGTAGAGGAACCGGCTGGGCACGCCGACCGAGCGTTTGGCGAGTGCGCGCCGCAGTGCGGTCACGAGGTCGGCCGAGAACTCGTCCTCCAGCGACAACTCCGCGTCGCGTGTCAGCTTGACACTCCACGCTCCGGCGATGGCGTGCGCCGGAAACAGCGCCGGCAGACAGAGTCGGATCACGTCGTCGAGGAAGAGCACGGTCCGTTCGCCTTGCGCGGCGGGCGGGCAGACCCACCTCGGCACCGCGGGCGGGATGGCGACCAGTGCGATCTCCTGTGGACCGGCGGCGATGCGCGGACCTTGTGCGGGCTCGAGCGCGACGGCCAGGTACAGCCCTCGATTCTCGAGAAATGGCGGTGGCTCCTGGTCCAGCCCGAGCACCGTGATGCGCGGCCGCACTTCACGCTCGAAGAACGTGCGCAGCCACGTCGTCTCGGCTTCGCCGAGCTGGCGTTCATCGACCAGCAGGATGCCTCGCTCGCGCAGCGCGGGCAGCACCTGTTCCCGCAGCACCACGCCGAACCGCGTCTGCTGTACATCGACGGCCCGGAGGATCTCGGCGAGCAATGCGCGCGGCTCGACGCCCAGCTCGGCCGCCGTCTTCTTGCCCAGCCGTAACAGCGACCGCAGCGACGCGACTCGCACACGGAAGAACTCATCCAGGTTGGACGAAACGATGGCGAGAAAATCGAGGCGATCGCCGACCGGCACGGTCGGGTCCTCGGCCTCCTGAAGGACCCGCGCGTTGAAGGCGAGCCAGCTCAGCTCGCGGTCGGCCAGCGGTGCAGTCTTCCTGCCCATGCGATACCTTGCCGAATCGGCGGATCTCCCGCCGGCGATCGCCCACTACCCGGACGAACCATGACCGACCGTCGCGCGTTCCTCCGCGCCGCGGGGGCCAGCGCCGCCCTCGCCGTCCTGGCCGATGCCCGCGCCGCCTTCGCGGCCGCCACCGAATCGCTGCCCCGGCGGGTCATGGCCGGCTCCCTCGCCGACGAGTACATGCTGGGCGATGGCGTCCTCTATTTCAACCATGCGTCCATCGGCACCATCCCGCGGGCCGTGCACGAGACCCGCACCCGACTGCTCGCGCTCTGCGAGACCAACCCGCACCTCTACATGTGGGGCGACGCCTGGCAGGAACCGCGGGAACAGACGCGCACGGTCGCGGCCACATTGCTCGGCTGCTCCGCCGACGAGGTCGCCGTCACCCACAACACGACCGAAGGCTTCAACCTCCTCGCCTCCGGCCTGCCGCTCGGCCCCGGCGATGAGGTGCTCTTCAGCTCGCTGAATCATCCGGGCGCGAGCAATCCGTGGACCCACCACGGCGGGCGTCGCGGGTTCGACGTTCGCCGCTTCGAGTTTCCCATCGCGGACATGCCGACGCTCACGGCCGATGACGTGATCGCGCTCCACCTTCGCGAGATCACGGACCGCACACGCGTCCTGGTGGTGCCCCATGTCGACAACATCGTCGGCTTGCGACATCCCATCCGCGCGCTCGCCCGCGCCGCTCGCGGCCGCGGTGTCCGCTGGATCGCCGTCGACGGCGCGCAATCCCTCGGCATGATCACGGTCGATGTGGCCGCCGCGGATGTCGACTTCTATGCGTGCAGCCCGCACAAATGGGTGCAGGCGCCCAAAGGCATCGGCCTCCTGTACGTCCGCTCCGCCCACCGCGAAAGCCTGCACCCGATGTGGGTATCGTCGGGACAGGGACGCGGCGCAGGTACGGCCAGGATCTTCGAGGACTACGGCACGCGCAACCTCGCCGAAGTGCTCACACTCGGCGCCGCCATCGAGTTTCAGCGCAGTGTCGATGCGGGTCTCACGGAACGCGGGTCGTCGCGAGCGGCAGAGCACCAGGCGAACTGGACCCGCTTCCGCGACGCCGTCGACGCGACACGGAGACTGCGCTGGCTGTCGCCCACGCGCTGGGACCTGTCCGGCGCGCTCTTCCTCATCGGTGTGGAGGGCCGGCCGAGCGCCGAGTTGTCCGAAACGCTCTATCGCGACCACGGCGCCGTCTTCCGGCCGTTCCGCACGCAGGGCATCGACGGCTCACGCATCTCGCCCAACCTGCAGACGACCGACGACGAGATCGATCGGTTGCTGGGTTTGTTCACGGGCTGAGCCCGGGCGTCGTGGCACGCAACACCGAGAACGGATTCGTATTCAACCACAGAGGACGCGGAGAACGGCTCGACAAATCTGTTGTCAACGGATAACGGACGTTCATACGCGCCGTCGGCCGTGAACCCCCTGCCGTACTGCGAACGATCGCCCGAAGAAGCCGGTCACCCCATCCCTGAATTGTTGTCCGTTGTCCGTTATCTGTTGAATCAAGAATGCCGTTATCCGTTCTCTGTGTTCCTCTGTGTCCTCTGTGGTTGATATTTCGTTACTTCGTTCTCCGTGGTTAATGCCCGGAGCCGAGCTCGCCCGCATACGCCTCCCTCAGCCCCGCCAGGTACTGGTCGAACAGGCCCGCCATCGTCCGGTGCTCGCGCTGTACCGTCTCGCGGAACTTCGCGTCGGCCAGGAAGTCGTGCAGCACGGCTGCCATGATCTTGGCGTCGAGCACGAAGCCCGTGTGGCCGACCAGTTTCATCGAGTCTTCCCACCGTTCGTAGGAGTGGCCCGGCGCGGGTGAGCTGAATACGCCGACGCTGACGCCGGGGATGTCGCGGGTGACGAAGCCGGTCTCTTCGTAGCCGGCGGGCCGCTGCGGCTCTTCGACGATGTTGGGCGCGCCGAGCTGCTTCGCATAGGCGAAGACCAGCTCTTCGAGCGAGCCGAGCGTGATGCCATCGCGGTACTCGCCGTAGCGGTCGATGGTGACCTTCGTGCCCGTTGCCAATGCCGCCGCCCTCGCCGCGTTCGCCATCATCGAGTCGATGTGCGCGAGATAGACTTCGTCCGGATAACGGATGTAGTAGTCGACGACGGCGCGGTCCGGCACCACGTTCGGTGCGACGCCACCCTCGGGGATGACGCCCTGGATCACCGCCTCGGGTCGCAGGCTCGGCCGCAGGTGATCGACGGACGTGTAGAACTGGACTGCGGCCGCCAGCGCGTTCCGACCGTTCCACGAGCTGCGCTGGTGCGCGGGCCGGCCCTCGTACACGTACCGCACCATGTTGATGTTGAGGCAGCAGACGCCGAAGCCTGCCCGGTTGCGCGATGTCTCGCCGGAGCCGTGGCTTCGGATCAAGATGTCCGCGCCTTCGAACACGCCCGCGCGCCACATCGTGACCTTCGCCGGTGGGCCCATCTCTTCGGCCGGCGTGCCGTAGACCTTGATGCGACCGGGCAGTCGCTTCGCCGTCATGTGCTCGGCCAGAGCGACGGCCGCCGCGAAGCCGACGGGGCTCTGGGCGTTGTGCTGGCAGCCGTGGAACGCGCCCTGTGTGCCGCGCAGCGCGTCGTATTCGACGATGATGCCGAGCGTCGGTCCGTTTACGCCTGCGGGTGAGTCCCACGTCCCGACGAACGCCGTCTCGAGATCCGCCTGGCCCGTCTCGACCGTGAAGCCTTTCGCGCGCAACACCCGCGTCAGCGTGTCGACCGTCGTATGCTCCTCGAACCCGACCTCGGGGTTCTTGCCGATGTAATCGCTCAACGCGCCCAGCTCGCTCGACCACAACGCCTCGACGCGCGTGAGCAGCCGCTCTTTGTCGGCGCCCGCCGCCGCGGTCAGTCGCTTGGCCAACTCGTTCGGCTTGATCTCGGCCTGGAGCGCTTCGATGCGCGTGAGGACGGGGCCGGCTGCTGCCCGCTCGGTGTCAGTCGTTTGGGCGGCCGCGGGAGCGGCGAGGAAGACAATGGCGATACTGGCGACGGAACGGCGGAACGGCATGGCGGCCTCCGGGGCGAAGCGGCGTTGGGAGAGGGATCGGGTGAAGGTACGACGGCCGGGAGCGCGCTTCCAGACGGAGCCCGCAGGAACTTGCCAGGAGCCGGCCCGCGAAGAGCCACTTCCACCGTTCTTTCCATCGCCCGCAGTACGTCGCATATACTGGCCGTCACACACATCCCGGAAAAGCTTCTCGGCTCGTCACGCTCTCCGCGTGTGAAACCGGGATCGCCGAAATGGGCCGCGACGAGATCACGCGGCGAGTTCGGGCCGAGCTGGCAGGCCGTGAGCTCGACGCGGAACATGCGAACGAGTTGCGACTGGTCCTCGAAGATGTGCAATTGCCATCCGCTACGGACACGCCATTCCGCCATCCGTACTACTGGGCGGCGTTCATGGTCGTGGGCGCGGGATAGGTGCGCGAGGCATTCACCAGACTCTCAGGCAAACGACATGACTCCTCCACGCGGACGCAATCTGGCATTGAGGCTCGTTGCGGAGTTCGCCGTCATCGTCGTCGGTGTGCTCGTCGCGTTGGCAGTGGATGCCTGGACGGGGCGCGTGGCCGACGACCGGCGGGAGATCGAGACCCTGGTCTCGCTCCGCGACGATTTGCGGGCAAGTGCGGACGACCTTCGGCGGGACAGTCGGATCACGGAAGAGCGGGTCGCCGTGCTCAATTGGTTTCTCACCTTCCCCATCGACGGCGCCGCGGCGTTCCCGATCGACTCGCTGCAACGCGTGTCACGGGCCGTCAACATCACCTCTGCGTATTCTCCGATCCTGCGCACGTACCAGGCGCTGGTCGCGACTGGCGAGCTCGGCCTCATCGAGGACCGGGCGATCCAGTTCGGCCTGGCACAGTTGCAGAAGGAGTCGGACGAATATCTGGACTACCGTCGTCAAACGACCGATGGCTGGCTCTTCGCCCTCAAGCTGGTCTGGAACCGCTGGATCGGTGAGTCCGGGGAGTTCGGCACCCTGCTCCCACCGCCGCCGGTACTCGGCGCGCTTCGCGACCGTGAGTTCCGGGGCGTGATCGCTCACCGCAGGACCTTCCTCATGTTCACCGGCCGGCAGGGGATGGCCCTGGCCGACCGCATGGACGAGATCGTCGAGCTCATCGAAGCGGAGTTGGCCGGACGGGACGACTGAGACGGACAAGACGCGACACGCCGACGCTCGCAGTTCCGGCGCGTCGGCTCGCAGCCAAGGCTGCGGGACCATCCCGAATGGTCTCGGAGAAAAACTGGCGCGGTCGGCCGACCTGCCTCACCTTGACCAGATCTCACCGCAGCACGAAGCAGTATCCAGACGAAACGCAACCGACCCTGCCGTTCGGAGCGAATCATGGACCTGCGACCACACGCAGCCGTTCTCGACGAACATGTCGGCAGACGCGCGAGAACTTCCGCGCAATCGGGCAACAGACGTTAGCCGACGCACGAACGCGATGACGCGGATTCACCTTGCCTGGATCGCATTGGCCGCCCTCACGCTCGCGACGCCGCGAGGGCTGCACGCACAACACGGCCTCTGGGGCGTGCCGCTGGTCGAGAAAATCGACTCGCTCGCCAGCGCCGTCGTGGCCGAGGGACGCGTCGCCGGCGTCGCCATCGGCGTCAGTCGCAACGGCGAGGTACTGACGAGGGGCTACGGCTGGGCCGACCTGGAGAACGGCGTACCCATCACCGCCGAGACCGTATTCCGCGTCGGCTCGGTCACGAAGCAGTTCACCGCCGCGGCGATCCTTCAACTCGTCGACCGCGGTCTCATCGCTCTGGACAGCTCCATCGCGAACTATCTGCCCGAATTCACCGATCTGCGAGCGGTGACCGTTCGGCACCTGCTCGGCCACACGTCGGGCATTGTCAGGCGCGATGGACACCTGACACTCCAGTCCGCGCCCGGCGAACAGTTCGCGTACGGCAACACGGGATACCTTCTGCTCGGCAGAATCGTCGCCGCAGTGAGCGGCGTTCCGTACGATGAGTACGTGCGCGACCATCTCGTCGGGCCGGTCGGCCTGCATTCCACGATGTATTGTGATGAGCCGAAGTTCGGCGGCCGCATGTCCGAGGGATACGAGTGGTCGGACGGCGCCTTGGCCGAGGATCGCGACCTGGATATTCGCGTCGCGGGCGCCGCCGGCGCGCTGTGCTCGACCGTTCCCGACCTGCTTCGCTGGAACGCGGCGCTGCACGGCAGCCGCGTGTTGTCGCCGGCCTCGTACCAGGCCATGACCACGGCTGGTACGACCACCGACGGGACCGGGACGGGCTACGGCTTCGGTCTCGACGTGATGCACACCCACGGACACCGTAGCGTCGGTCACAGCGGCACGATCAACGGCTTCAGCGCCATGGTGACGCATTATCCAGGTGCCGGTCTCGATGTCGTCGTGCTCAGCAACACGAGAGGCGAAGAGGCCGGCCGCATCGCCGAGATCATCGCGCTGTGGGCACTGGGTGAAGACGTCCCGGAGCCGCTCGACCGCGCCATTCCCTACCGTTTCCTGGTGCGCTACGTCGGAACGTACGAGCTGTCTCCGGGCGAGGAGCTGACTGTGATTGTGGAAGACGGCCACCTGTTCTTCCGGCAGTCCGGACAGCAGCGAATCCGTCTGCGTGCTCTGGGTGGTCATCGTTTCATCGCGGATTCCGATGAGTCGACGAGCATTGTGTTCTCGGGTGACGGAGGCCGTGTGACGCGACTGATGCTGGTGCGTGGCGAGGCGCGGACCGTCGCCCGCCAGATTCGATGACGACGGCCCCGTCCCACGCCGGGATGTGGCGCCGTGTCTTAATCGAGGGCGCCGTGATCGTCGTGTCCATCCTGCTCGCGTTCGCCATCGACGCGTGGTGGGACGGGCGCAAGGATCGGGTGGCGGAGCGGCAGCTGCTGGCGTCGATCGAGCGCGACCTGCGCGAGAGTCGCGCGGAGTTGATGCGCGTACTGCTCTACGAAAGACGCGCCGCCCTCTTCGAGCGCCTCGCGGCCGCTTCTCCTGAAGCCCTCCGGGCGCTGCCGGACGATTCCGCCCGCACGTGGCTGCGCAACTTGTTCGGCACAGTGTCGTTTCAGCCGTTCGATGGCGCCATCCGGGGCGGCGATCTCTCGCTGATCCAGGACCCACGGATTCGCGAGAAGCTTTTCGTCTGGATCGGCCGGTCGGAGGACCTCGTCGAGAACAACCCGCTGATTCACAGCGTGCGCGAAGAGCTGGAGAAAGCGGTGGGCCTGGAGTTTCTCGCCACCGTTGCGGGCATCCCGGCGCTCGGCGGCGACAGGACGCCGGCGCTCATCCTGGGCGACCTGCGGAGCGATCGAGACGTGATGTCGCTGCTGCTTCGACGATCGGTGTTGGAGAGCGTCACGTCGGCCAAGGCGCAGCGGCTGCTGGAGATCACGGACGAACTGTTGGCCCTGCTGCCGGCGAGTCGCGACGCTCACCCTGCCGTCGACACGACGACCGATGAACGGAGCGAATCATGAGCCGTCCCGGATTTTCGCTGATCGTGCTCGCCCTCGTTGCGATCGCCGAGCCACGCCCCACCCAGGCGCAGCCGGCAAGCGACGCCGTGGACGTTGCCGATCTCTTCGCCGTCCGTACGATCGCCGATGTTCGGCTCTCGCCCGACGGGCGCCACGTCGCATACACGGTCCTCGGGCTGCCGCGCGACGGAAGCGGCGAGCGACTGAGGTCCCACGTCCGCGTCGCTTCGGTGGACGGCAACGGTGATCGGGCCGTGGTTTCCGACGAGCACGTCACCTCACGACCCGCATGGTCGCCGG
>JBFJPA010000043.1:0-15253 GCA_041617355.1 Longimicrobiales bacterium | reverse complement strand
CGGGCGTGTCGCCCCGGACCGGAGCATGCACCTGGAAGTACAAGTGCGCCCCCTCCGGCGTGTCCTCGCCGCCGACCGTGCCCACGACCTGGCTCGGCGTGATGCGCTGGCCTTCCTGAACCACGATCGACTTGAGGAACATGTACAGCGTGTAATAGCCGCCGCCGTGGCTCACCATGACGGTCCGGCCGTAGCCCTCGAACGGGCGGGCGAGTGCGACTTCACCGCCTTCCACGGCTTTGACCGGCGTTCCCGCTGGCGCGGCGATGCCGATGCCCTTGTTGATGAGCGTGATTCCGTTCGGCTTGCGAACGGGGCCGAACCGGTAAATCAGCGAGCCGTCGACGGGCCAGTCCAGCGTGCCCAGCTCACGCGTGCTGATGGCGTCCGGCACGGCCGCGGTGCCGGCCGCGCGGCGCCTTGCCTCCTCCTCGCGGCGGGCCCGCTCGAGCGACGCGATCATCGAGTTGAGGCGGGCCTCCGCCCGTTCCGCTTCATCGATCGCCGTCGCGACCTGCGTCTCCTGTTGCCGATAGTCGTTCAAGGCGCGGCGGCTTCGTGTTTCGAGCCGCTGCAGCTCGCTCAGCTCGTCCGTCTTCTCGGCGCGCAGGTTCTCGAACTGTGCGACCGTCATTTCGAGCTGCTCCTCCTGCGTTCGCAGCAGCTGCTCGAGGCGGCCCACTTCCGTGATCACGCGCTGGTCATGCAGCGCCAGCAGGTGCAGGTACTTGTACCGGTTCAGCAGGTCGGAGAAGCTGTCCGCGCTCAGCAGCACGCGCACGGTCTGCAGCCGACCTCGCTTGTAGATCGAGCGGAGGCGCTGGCGCAGCGTCTGGGATCGGTCGCGCAGCCGGATCCGCGTCGCCGTCAGCTCGGCTTCCGTGCGCTCGAGTTGTTCGGAGAGCAGCGCTGCCTGGAGGTCCATCTCCTGCAATGCGCTCGCGGACGCCGCACGCTGCCGCCCGAGGTTGGACAGCTCGCGCGACGCATCGCGCACACGTGACTGCAACGATTCCATTTCGCGTTGGAGACGTTGCCGCTCCCCTCGGATCGAATCGAGCCGCAACTGACTCGCGCGCAGATCCTGCGACGCCTGCCCTCTGGCCGGCGCGGGAACTGCGATGGCTCCCGCTACGACGATGGACAGCAACGCGGCCGCGGCCCCTCGCATCAGCGGATCTCCTTCAGGTGCCGCCTCACGGCGTGTGCGCTCGACAGCACGCCGAGCACGGCCGCGAAAGCGAGACCCGCCGCGACCCAGGTCTCCGGCAGCCACTCGAGCTCGAATAGCGAGCGGCTCAGCACGTTGTGCACAAGCCAGGTCGCCCCGAGCGCGGTGAGGCCGCCCAGGATCCCCGTGAACAGGCCCTCCAGCAGAAACGGCCGGCGCACGAAGCTCTCCGTGGCGCCGACCAGCCGCATGATGGCGATTTCGTCGCGTCGGGCGTAGATGGCCATGCGCACGGCGGCGCCAATGATCAGGGCGGCGACGAGCGCGAACGAGGCGCCCAACACGATGGTCGCGATGCCTGCGACGCGACGCAGCAGAAAGATCTTGTCGAGCCACTCACTGCCGTAGCGTACATCTTCGACGAACGGATAAACTCGAGCACGCTCGGCGATGTTTTCCACCACCTCCGGTCCGTGTTGCCCCGGATGGAGCGCGATCTCGAGGGAGGCGGGCAACGGATTCTCGACGCCACCGAAGAGCGTGCGGAACTCGGGCAGTTCGGCCCGCGCTTTCTGCAGGGCCTGTTCGCGGCTGATGTAGCGTACCTCACGCACGGCTGGCAGCGCGGCCAGGTCCGTGCGCGCCGCATTCACGGCCGAGGGCAGCGCATCATCACGCAAGTATGCGACGACCTCGACGCGCGATTCGACGCCGCGCAACGTCTCGCGGATGTTGTGTGCGATGACGCCGAAAACACCGACCAGGAACACGGACAGCGCGATCATGGCGGCGGACAACCCGGTCAGCATGGGCGCCCGTCGGAACGCGTTCAACGTTTCCCGGAATGCGTACATCAACGGCCTCCGTCCGCTGCCGAGTCGAACACGACTCGGCCATGGTCCAGCTCGATCACTCGAAGGTTGGAGTTGCGGCGTACCAGTTCGAGATTGTGCGTCGCGAACAGCACAGCCGTGCCCAGCTTGTTGATGTCGCGAATCAGGTCGAAGATGGCCGTCGTCGCCCGCTCATCGAGATTGCCCGTCGGCTCATCGGCGAGCAGGACGAGGGGGTCATGCGAGAGAGCGCGCGCGATCGCGACTCGTTGACGCTCGCCGCCCGACAGCTCCGATGGCAACGACTCCGACTTCGCCGCAAGCCCGACCTGGGCCAGCAGCTTGGATGTCTTGGTTCGGATCACCGCCGGTCGCGCGCCCGTGACTTCCATCGCGAACGCCACGTTCGCCGAGGCCGAGCGGTCCGGCAGGAGTCGGTAATCCTGGAACACGTACCCGATCTTGCGTCGGAGAATGGAGATCTCGCGCGGACGAATCGTGTTCGACGAATAGCCGCTCACGCGGACCTCGCCTTGCGTCGGGCGGTCCCCCATGTGGATCAGGCGGAGCAGCGTAGACTTGCCCGCGCCGCTGTGCCCGGTCAGAAAGCAGAATTCTCCCTTGCGCACCTCGAAGCTGACGTCCATCAGGGCGTCGCCGGTGCGCGGGTACGTCTTGCTGACGTGGTCGAGTCGAATCATGCGCGCAGCAGGGCGTCCCGCCGGCGCAAGGCGAGTCGTTCCGCCATTCGTATCGCTTCGATCATGGACGAGGCATCGGCCACTCCGCGGCCTGCTATATCGAGGGCAGTCCCATGGTCCGGCGACGTGCGGACGAACGGGAGCCCCATCGTCACGTTGACGCCCTGGCCGAAAGAGGCGGTCTTGAACGCCGCCATGCCGACATCGTGGTACGGCGCAATCACGGCGTCGAATTCGCCGCGCAGCGCACGAACGAACACGGTGTCGGCCGGAATCGGACCCGCGGCATCGACGCCGAGCGTCCGCAGCCTGGCCAGGGCCGGCTCATACAGTATCGACTCCTCATCGCCGAAACGTCCGCCGTCGGAAGCGTGGGGATTGAGCGCGCACAGAGCAAGCCGCGGCGAGGCGATGCCGAAACCGCTGCGCAGCCCATCCTCGGCGGCGACCGTCTGCTGAATCAGGCGGTCGATCGTGAGCGCGGCCGGTACCGCGCGCAGCGCGAGGTGCGTCGTGGCGAGCACGACACGCAAGGGGAACGCGCCGAGAGCAGTGCGCTCGGCGCACATCATCATGACGGGCTCGCGAACGCCCGTGAGCCGGCCGAGCAGCTCCGTGTGGCCCGGATCCGGCCAACCGGCGGCCAGCAGGGCGGCCTTGTCGATCGGGGCCGTGACGATCCCGTCCACGGCGCCGTCGAGCGCGAGGCGGGCGCCGTGTTCGACCGCCAAGGCGGCGAGACGGCCCGCCTCGGCAGGGCTCCCGCCCGCCCACGTTCCGACCTCCACGAAGGAATCGGCATCGGGCTCCGCGCCGGTATCGGCCGCACCCACGAAGACGAGCTCCGGCGAAGAGGCGTCCGCGCGGACTGCGCGTGCCGCTGCGGCGGCGACCTCGGGGCCGATGCCGCGCGGATCACCGAGGGTTACTGCGAGACGGATCCGACTGCGACCGCCGGCGAGCTCCGCCATCGCGATCAGCCCGAGGCCCGGCCTCCCGGATCCGGCGGGAGGCGGACTTCGATGTAGGTGCGTTGCCGGAGCTCCTGGAGCAACTCTTCCATGAGCTTCGCCTGCGCGAGCTGTTCCAGGATCGTGGTCCGATAGTCGTCGACGGTCGCCGGGCGGGCGGGCTCGAGGTCGGTGACGCGCGCGACACCGATCTTCGGCGCCGGGCCGTCCCCATCCAGCTCGAACGGGCCCACGACCTGGCCTTCCTGCGCGTCCGCGAACAGCCGCCCGTACGGCTCGGGAAGACTGTCTCGCCGCCACGGTCCGACACGGATGAGCTCGTCGGGATCGCCCCAGCGCGCCGCGATCGAGTCCACGGCGGCGCCAGCACGAATGACGTTGCCCAGGCTGTCCGCGATCGCGCGCGTGCGCGCCCGGTCATCCGCCGTGATGGCGGGCCGGATCAGGACATGCCGGACCTGACGCTCCGCGCCGCGAATCCGCTCGACGCGAAGGACGTGCAGGCCGACTGGCGTTCGGATCGGGCCGATGATGTCGCCGGGTCGCAGGCCCACCGAGAAGACGGCCCGATCGAAGGGCGCGTACCAGACGCCGGGTCGATTGAAGCCGAGGTCGCCGCCCAGCTCCCGGCTTCCCGGGTCCTCCGAGAAACGCCGCGCCAGCTGCGCAAAGTCCTCGCCACCGCGCGCCAGCTGCAACACCGAGTCGGCCTTCGCACGGGCCGCCGTCATCGCGGCTTCGGACGGCTCGATCGGAATGACGACCTGCCGGAAGGTGATCGTCGGCGGGCGCGTGCCGATCCGGTCCTGGTTGGCTTGGAAGAATTCGCGGATCTCCTCCTCCGTCACGGGCGGCGGCTTGCGCTGCTGCCGGACCTTGCGCAGGTAGTTCTGGATCAGCGTCTCGCGCCGCTGCTGCAGGCGCAGCCGCTCGCGGTAGGTCTGCAGCGTGAGGTTGCTCTCGGCGAGGGCGCGCTCGAGCGCGGCGGGTCCGCCCATTCGTTGCTGCAGCTGCGCGATGCGACCATCCACCGCCTGGTTGATTGCCGGCTCGGAAACGCGCAGCGTTGTGTCGCGCGCGGCCGCCTGGAGCAAAAGCAGCTGATCGATCTGGTCGCGGACGAGCTCGTGCCGGAGCCGCAGCAACGCGATCGAATCCGTCGGCGGCTCCTGACCCGTCTGCGCCTGCCACGCGAGCAGCGCTTCCTGGACGTCGATGTTCGTGATGACGCTGTCGCCGACCACGGCATCGACGCGGCCGAGCAACTCCGTTCGCTGCGCCTGCAGCGGCAGGGTGGAACCGGCAACCATGCCGAACACCAGTGGCAGAGCGAAGCGCATGATGGATGACGGGCTCGGGTTCGGAACGACGGGGGCCGGCACACCCGCGCCGGCCCCGTTCGTACCTCTGATAGTCTGCGGCTCCCCTCGGGTTCCGCCCCTCGTCACCGGCCTGCCGTCGTGTCCGTCGGCGGCACGGGCAACTGCATGGGCGATGGCGCGGGGGCGCCGGCGCGCTGCTCTTCGATCTTCTCGACCACCTTCGTGAACGCGCGATCGAATACTTCGGCGCCGTACTGGTTGCGCAGCGAGAACGACACCGGGCCGAGCGGTACGACGCTCTGCTCACCGCGGAGGATCCCCTCGAGATAGCCGTTGACGCGCCGTTCGACGGCCTGCGGCATGGTCTCGCCATCCTGCGGCTGGATCGACGTCAGGCCGGCCACGGAGGCGGCCTGGCGAAGCGTCTGCACCGCCCGATCCCGCATCGAATCCTGTTCCGCCTCCGAGACCGACAGACCTTCGTTCTTCGCCTGCTGCACCAGAATCTCGTTCCGCGTCAGGCCTTCGAGAACCTGCGTGATCTGTTCATCCGTGCCCGACGCCAGCGCGCCGCGATTCGGCGCCGGCCAGCTCCGCATCACATCGAGGAACTCCGCCGCCGTCAGCTCGCCGCCGCTGTACGTGACGAGTGCACGGCTCGCGGCCCGGCCGCGCAGCTGCATGGATGGTTTCCGCGCGAGCTCCTTCGAGTTCTCGAGGGCGCCTTCCTGAACCGCGATATTGCGCGGAGCGACCAGATCTTCGATGTACTTCTGCTCGGCCTCCGAATTCCGGCGCTCCACGGCCGTGGCCCGGAAGCTCTCCTTCATCTCCTCGAAATCCGGCGTCCGCCTCTCCTCGAGCTTGATCACGTGCAGGCCGAACGGCGTCTCCACGACATCGCTGACCTGGCCCGGTTGCAGCGCAAACGCGGCCTGCTCGAACGGCCCGACCATTTGGCCGCGGCCGAAGAAGCCGAGATCGCCGCCCTGCGAGGCGCTGCCGTCCTGGCTGTGCTGCTGCGCGAGTGCCGCGAAGTCGCCGCCGCCGCGCGCCTGGTCCCGGAGCTGGCCGGCCAGCGTCTGCACGCTGTCCCGCTGGGCCGGCGTCGCGTCCGCCGGCATGCGCAGCAGAATGTGGCGCGCCCGGATCTGTACGCCCGGCGTGTTCTGCTCGAACTCCGCGCGCAACTCCTCATCCGTGAACAAGGTGTCCACCGCGATCACCTTCTCGCGCAGCTTCCAGACGATCTCCTGGTCGGCGTACGGCCGGACCAGCAGGCCCAGATCCACGTTTCGCAGCGTGGAATCCTGCGATGCCGCCGTGGCCAACAGGATGTAGTCGACCCACAGATTCGCGACCGCGTCCACCACATCCGCCTGGGCAGGAATCTGGCGGTGCGGCGCGACCAGACCCGCGGCCCGCTCGACCGTGAACTCATGACCGGCCGCGCGCGCGAGCACGTCGGTGTGGGACGTCATGGCCTGTCCAAAGCTGTCGCAGGCCGTCGTTGCGACGGCGCCGGCCACCACGGCCAGCGCAATGGCATTGCGCATCGATGCTCTCCTTGACGGAATCACGACTGACGGTTCACGCCGTGACAAAGACCTGAAAAACTAGGGGCTGATCCGGTTCGCCGCCAGCCGCCAGAACGCGTTAGGTACCCGGACCGACCGTTCGCGGTCCCGTCCTCACGCGGCCCGCGCACGGCCCGCCCGGGCCAGCGCCTCCAGGGCGACCGCGACCGTGTCGGCAATCGTGCGGGCTCCCCGGCGCCGCAGCACCATCGAAAGCGGGGCCGACCGGCGGATCTCCAGCTCGACTTGCTGATCGTCGAAGACGCGTTGCAGGGCCGACAGCTTGGGTGTGACGTCGGGACCGAAGGAGATGCGGGCGGCGTCGGCCTGGACGAGGATGCGCTCGACACCGAGGACGGCGCCGAGCAGGCGCAGCCGGGCGGCGGTGAACAAGCGTTCTACCTCGGCGGGTGGCGGACCGAAGCGGTCCCGGACCTCGGCCAGCAGGGCGACGACCTCGGTCGTCGACTCGACGCGGGAGAGCCGGCGGTAGAGGTGCAGCTTCTGGGCAGCGTCGGGCACGTAGGCGTCGGGCAGGAACGCAGCGCCCTCGACCGCGACCTCGCAAGGCGCCCGTTCGGCGGACTCGCCGTCCTTCATTCGCTTGACCGTATCTTCGAGCAGACGCGTGTAGGTGTCGAGCCCGACGGCGTGGACGAAACCGGACTGTTCGGACCCGAGGATGTTGCCGGCGCCGCGCAATTCGAGGTCCTTGAGCGCGATCGCGTAGCCGCTGCCGAGCTCGGTGAAGTGTTCGAGGATGCGCAGCCGCTTCTCGGCCTCGTCCGTGACGCCCTCGGGAACGAGCAGGTAGCAGTAGGCGCGGTGATGGGAGCGGCCGACGCGGCCCCGCAGCTGATAGAGCTGCGCGAGGCCGAAGTAGTCGGCGCGGTCGACGACGAGTGTGTTGGCGGTCGGCACATCGAGGCCGTTCTCGATGATGGCGGTGGTCACGAGGATGCGCGTTTCGCCGGACAGGAAGTCGCGCATGACGGCATCGAGGTCGGCCGCCGGCAGCTGGCCGTGTGCTACGGCGATGGTCGCGTCGGGCACGAGGCGGCGAACGCGTTCCGCAACACCGTGAATCGACTGCACGCGATTGTGCACGACGAAGATCTGGCCGCCGCGGTCGAGTTCGCGGCGAACCGCGTCCTCGAGCACCTCGTCGACCCACGGCAGTACGTGCGTGATGATCGGCATGCGGTCTCGCGGCGGTGTCTGCAGCAACGACAGGTCGCGCAGCCCCGAGAGCGAGAGGTGCAGCGTACGCGGGATCGGTGTCGCCGTCAGCGCCAGTACGTCCAGACCGCGCTTCATCTGCTTGAAGCGTTCTTTCTGCTTGACGCCGAAGCGCTGCTCTTCGTCGACGATGAGAAGGCCGAGGTTGCGGAAGACGACATCCGGCTCGAGCAGACGGTGCGTGCCAATGATGACATCGACGGCCCCGGCGGCGAGGTCGGCGAGGATCTGCGTCTGCTCCTTCGGGGAGCGGAAGCGCGAGATGGCCTCCACGCGGACCGGGTAGCCCGCGAGTCGGTCGCGGAACGTGTGCAGGTGCTGTTCGACGAGAATGGTTGTTGGGGCGAGCAGCGCGACCTGACGGCCGTCCTGCGCGGCTTTGAACGCGGCGCGAATCGCGATCTCCGTCTTGCCGTAGCCGACATCACCGCAGAGGAGGCGGTCCATGGGATGGCGTGACTCCAGGTCGCGCTTGACGTCCGCCGTCGCCTGACGCTGGTCCGGCGTGTCTTCGTAGAGAAAGCTGGACTCCATTTCTTTCTGCCAGCGCGAATCGGCGGGGTAGGGCGGACGCTCAGCGAGCTGACGTGCGGCCTGCAGCTGGATCAGCTCACGCGCCATCTGCTCGATGGCTTCCTGCGTTCGCTTCTTCAGGTTCTTCCAGGTCTTGCCGCCGATGCGGTGGAGCCGGGGCGGCTGCCCGTCCTCGCGGTCGGGGACCCAACGTTCGATCAGGTCGAGGCGATAGACGGGAACGCGGAGTGTCTCGCCGTTCGCGTACTCGATGGCGAGCGCCTCGATTTCCTCGTCCGCGACGGTCACGTGCTCGAGGCCGAGGAACCGGCCGATGCCGTGATCGAGATGAACCACGAAGTCGCCCGGGTTGAGCTGGGCCAGGCTTTCCAGTGCGACGGCGCCGCGAAAGCGACGCGCGCGGCGCAGGCGACGGGCACGCTGGAAGATCTCGTGGTCGGTCAGGACGCGAAGCGGTGGTAGTGCGCCTTCGAGAACGAAGCCGCCCGCGACGGCGCCGAGGGCCAGCGCGGTTCCGGGTGGCAAGGCACGCGCGCCGCCGAGAATCTCCTCCAGCCGCTCCAGCTGTCCGGCGTTGTCGCACAGGATCAGCGTTTCCTCGGCTCGCGCCGCGCCGGCGCGCAGCAACGCGGTCAGCGTTTCCATGTCCCGCGCGACCGATTCCGACTCGCGCGTATTGAAGCGGTGATCGAAGGGCGGCTGCGTGCGGACGACGATGCGTGCGAAGTCAGCGAGGCGTCCTGCCGCGTCGGTCGGCGGAAGGAACAGCGTCTCGGGTGGCTCGACCGTTCCGCCGCGGCGCAGCTCCGCCTCGTGCAGGTGCAGAACTTGATCCCAGGTGCGGCTGAACTGCGTGTTGGCAGGCGGACCGGGCAGCTCCACGACGACCGCGTCGCGGGCGAGAACATCGAATAGCGAGCGCCGCGAGCGCTCTGCGCCGCCGCCGATGCTGCGCAGGTCGACGGGCAGGACATCGACGCTCTCTCGCTCGCCACTCGATCGTTGATCGAGAATGTCGAAACTGCGGATCGACGAGATCTCGTCACCCCAGAACTCGACGCGCAGCGGCTCCGGCGCGCCGAATCCGAAGAAATCGACAATGCCGCCGCGGACGGCGTATTCACCGACTCCTTCGACGAGCGGCGTGCGCTCGAAGCCCATTTCGTCGAGTCGGTCGATGAGATCTTGCGGCTTGATGGACTGACCCCGCTCGAGGCTCAACCGCAGGTCAGCCAGGCCCGCGGGAATGTCGGCCAGCTCCTGTGCGGCGCGGTGCGTCGTGACGAGGATCCGTGCTCGGCCCGCGAGAAGGGCCTCGAGCGCCTCGACCCGCAAGCCGCTCACTTCGAGGTGGTGCTCCGCCGCTTCGTAGGGCAGCGTTTCGCGCTGTGGGAAGAGGACGGCCGCGTCCGCTCCGGCGAGTGCATGCAGATCGGCCTCGACGGCCTCGGCATCGGGCGGCGTCGGAGCCAACACGACCCAGAGGCGACCGGGCAATCGCTGTGCGAGCGTCGCGACCGCCAGCGCCGCCGCGGAGCCGTGCAGCCCGCCGACGGTCGTGGATCGTCCGGCGCCGGGCAGTTCCTGCAGCAACGACCGCAGGGCCGGCTCACGGGCCATCGCCTCGATCAAGCGGGGATGCATCAGCTGACTCCCGCCTCCGAAGGTGTCGGGGACGCGGCCGCCTCCCGGCGTCCGGCCCTGCCCGCTGCGCGGCCGGCCGCCGCAAGCAGACCTTCGGCCACCAGCAGACCGAGGGCCACCAGGAGGAACGGTCGCCACAGCTCCCGGCCGAGACGTCGCCGGTAGACCTGGCGCTCCCAGGCGCCATCCGAGTCGATCACGATCGGGTCCCACGAGGCCAGTGAGCGCCGCAGCTCGCGCGCGTCGATGCGGTCGAGTCGCGATTCCGCAGCCGGCGGATTCACCGCGAAGACCGTGAGCGCGGAATCACCCGCTCCGAGTACGCGATAGAGCCCGGGCTCACCCTCTGCCGTCCAGTCCGTGCGTTCCGCCAAGGACTCACGAACCCCGTCCGGGTTCTCCAGCGTGACGGCGCCAGCGGGCAGACGCACGGTCTCGCCGGCCGCGACGTCGAGGGCTCGGCTGCCCGTGGCGGACCACGCGCCGATCAGTCGGTCCAGCAAGGGCAGCATGGCCGCCGAGGTCGGCAACGTGGTCGCCTGGCCGTCGAGCGGCGAACCGAGGATCACATAGGAGCCGCCTCCCGCACGCAGGCCGCGCACGGCCCAGGGTGCGCCATCGGCCAGGGAAAGCAGCGTCGAGTCGGCGGTTTCCGTGGCGTCGCCCGGTCGCTGCAGCGCGTATACCCGGTGCAGCCGCGTCCCCGCCAGTGACGCCAGCACGGGATCGCTCGACGCGATGTCCGCGAATCGCGCCTCGCCCGTCGCGGGGGCGGCGGCGAACCGCCAGGCCAGAGCGGCTTCGCCGAGGCGGCGGTTCACCGCCGGCAGCTCGAGTGCGGACGCCGGCGGCAGGATCACGGCGGCGCGGCCGGGTGGCAGCGCCTCGAGCCCGATCGCGCCCGGCAGGATCGCGACGTCCGACAGCGCGACGCTCGTCCGACGGAGCCGGCCGGCGTCTTCCAGAACCGAAAGCGCTTCCTCGAGGAACGGTTGTCCCGCAGAGAGAGCGACGTTGGGTGGCGGCTCGACAAGAACGGCGAAATAACGGCGATCGTCCGCGCGCAGGGCGTCCGGGTCCGTCTCGACCCAGCCCGTCAGCAATCCCGCCGGATGCGGGGGCACGGAGAGGAGGGCCGCGGCGCCGGCCGGAACGGTGGCCGCGGCGATGATCCGGCCGTCGACGGCGAGGCGCGCGGCGAGCGAATCCATCCCTGCCGCGCCGGCCAGGGAGGCGGCAAGCGTCGCGCGCTGTCCGGCGATGGGTGCGAGGCCCCCCTCCAGTTGCACGGCCGCGACGCGGCCATTCGCCGGCGGCATCGACGCGGGAACGCCGACCAGCACCGGCGGACCGCCGTCGGTGAGCGATGCGAGGTCGCCGATGTTCGTCGCCTGCAGGTCGGAGAGCAGGTGGATCTCGGGCGCGCGCGTCTCGGCGGCCGATGCCAGGACGCTTCGTGCGAGCGTGAGCGAGCCGGCCAAGTCCGCGGCCGCCGCCGTGGGCGTGGTCTCACGGATGCGGGAAGCGAGCGTCAGCGGATCGCCCGAGACCGCAGGCTCCCACGGCGAACCCGCCCGAATGAGCCAGAATCGATCCTCCGGGTCGGCGCGCTCGAGAGTCGCCAACGCCCGATCAGCGAGGTGATCGAGGACCCGTCGTCCATCGATGACGGCGCCACTGCTCATCGAGTTGTCGAGGATGATGACGACCGCGCTCGGCTCGTGACGGCCTCCGGCGCCGTGAGCGAACGGCCGTGCCGCGGCGAACGCCAGGACCAACAGCGCTGCGGCCCGCAACAACAGGAGCAGCAGCTGGCGCAGCCGGATCTGCCGGGCGCTTTCCTTCTCCGCCCGACGGAGGTAGCGGAGCGCCGGAAACAGCACGCGAGGGCCCTGGTGCCTCTGGAAGAGGTGCAGGATGATCGGAATGCCGACTGCGGCGCCCAGGAAGAGCAGGGCCGGCGCGAGAAACCCCATCAGCCGAGCCGTTCGCGTTTTCTCAGGTACGCCCGAAGCGCGTGCGCCATCGGTTGGTCGGTGCCGACGATGGTGTAGTCGATGCCTTGAGGGGCGAGCGCGTCCCGCCATTCGAGCAGTGCGCGATCCACGGCTTCTCGATACTCGCGGCGCAGGTCCGCGACACTGACGGGCAACTCGTCGTTCGTCTCCGGGTCGACGAAGCGTGCGTCGGCCATGCCAGGCAGCTCCCGCTCACCCGGATCGATCAGGTGGAAGACGAGGACTTCGTGTCCGCGGTGGCGCAGGTACCGTAGCGCGAGCCGGGTCGTTTCCGGTTCGACGAGGAGATCGGACAGCAGCACGATCAGGCCACGGCGGCGCAACCGCCCGGCGATGTCGCGCAGCGCGCCGCTCGCGTCGGTACGGCCCGCTCCTTCGAGAATTTCGAGCGCGCGCAGCAGCTCGTACCAGTGACGGCGGCCACCGCGTGCGGGCACACTGACGCGCAGCGCCTCATCGAAGCCGACGAGTCCCACGGCATCGCCCTGACGCAACAGCATCAGGCCAATGCTCGCGGCGAGCTGCCGCGCGTACCACAACTTCGTTTGCAGCCCGGCCGATGCCCATTGCATCGATGCCGACGTATCGATCAGGAGGAACGCGCGCAGGTTCGTCTCTGCCTCGTACTGCTTTACGTAATAGCGATCGGAGCGGCCGAACATGCGCCAGTCGATGTGACGCAGGTCGTCGCCGGGCTGGTACATGCGATGTTCGGCGAACTCGACGGAGAATCCGCGATGCGGCGAGCGGTGCAGGCCCGCGATGAACCCATCGACGACCTGGCGCGCCACGAACTCGAGGCCGCCGAGTGCGGCGAGCTCGCGGGGCGCGAGAAGGTCCGCGCGGCCCCGCCGCGCGAGCTTCGGAATCTGTTCCGGTGCAGGCATGGAGGTAACGATGCTACGGCCGGCCGTTGCCGGCGGTCAAACGATCCGGCGGAAACCTACCCCGCACCCCCCGTCGCCGTTGCGCCGGCCCTCGACCGTACACGCCTCGATTGGTAAGATTCCGGCGGCTCGGACCCGCTCGTCACGACTCGGAGGCTGGATGTCCCTGATTCGCTCGATCGCGCTGTTCGTGAGTGCAATTCTCACGATTCTCTCGGCGTACGCCTTCGGACATGGCCTGTCCGAAGGCCATGCCGGACCTTACGTCATGTCCGCCGTCGCCCTCGGCCTCGCGGGCGTGCTCGTATTCCTGCAAGTGCGCATGGGCCGCGACAGCGGGGCCTCGCATTGAACCCGCGCGCCCTCGCGTGCACCGTCGCGTTGGCGGCCGCGTGCGCCGGCGGCAACACGGAGCGGGAGCCTGCTGCGGCGCCCGGACCCGCCACTCCGGCGATGTCCATGCGAGCGAGCGCCGAGCGCGCGGCGGCGACCATCACGCCCGTCGATTTTCACGCCCGGATCGGGTTCCTCGCGGACGACGCCCTGCGCGGCCGCGACACGCCGAGTCCGGGCCTCGAGATCGCTGCGGCCTACATTGCCAGTGAATTCCGCAGCTTCGGCCTGGAGCCGTTCGGCGACGGCGGCACGTACTTCCAGCGCTGGCCGTACGTCCTCCGCACGCTCGATCCGGCCGCCACTCGGCTGAGCGGCGCGGCCCCGCTGCAGTACGGGTCCGACTTCTGGGCCCTGCCCGGCAGCGTTCCGTCGGCCGAGGCTCCCGTCACGTTCCTTCCCTCCGTAAATGATACGACGATCCCTGCCGGGAGCCTGGCTGGCCGCATGGTCGTCGTTCCCGCTCCCGGCGCGACCGGCCGCCAGGTGCAGATCCTCGCGAACGCGGCGCGACGCCAGGCGACGCGAACCGGCGCGTCCGCTTTCGTGCTCGTGCTCGACACATCGGTCGGCGTCGACGAGGTCCGGGCGCGCGTGACCGAACCCGTCTCCAGCCGTGCCGTCGATGCCGCAGCCCCGGTGTTCGTCGTGCGGCACGAGGCCGCCGTCCGGCTGCTGCAGGGGTCGACGCCTTCGCTCCCCTCGCTGCTTGCTTCACCGCGAACGGTGCCGCTCGCCGGCGTGACCATACACGCCGCGGCGCCCGCACGGGACATCGACCATCGTCCACCCAACGTCGTCGGCCTCCTGCGCGGCAGCGATCCGGCACTGCGCGAGACCTTTGTCGTCATCAGTGCGCACATGGACCACGTCGGCGCCGGTCGGCCGGATGCCAGTGGCGATTCCATCTTCAATGGCGCCGACGACAACGCATCGGGCACGGCGGCGGTTCTCGAGCTGGCCGAAGCGTTCGCCGCCATGACGCCAGCCCCGGCACGCTCGATCGTATTTCTCGCAGTCAGCGGGGAAGAAAAGGGCCTGCTCGGCGCGGCCTACTTCGCGGACCATCCGCCCGTGCCCATCGAGCGCATCGTGGCGAACGTGAACATCGACATGATCGGCAGGAACGCGCCGGACAGCGCCGTCATCATTGGACAGGAATACTCGTCACTCGGTCCGCTGGCCGTGCGCACCGCCGCCGCCCACCCCGAGCTGGGGTTGCACGTGGGTCCGGATCCCTGGCCCAACGAACGGTTCTTCTTCCGCAGCGACCACTTCCACTTCGCGCGCCGCGAAGTGCCAGCGCTGTTCTTCTTCACCGGCGTTCACGCGGACTATCACCGGCCCTCCGACCACGTCGACAAGATCAATGTCGAGAAGACGGCACGCATCGGACGTCTGATCTTCTACGTCGTGGAGGCCGTCGCCAACGACGCCACGGCGCCGGCCTGGACGGCGGACGGCCTGGCAGAGGTGAGGCGTCTGACGGGCAGCCGCTAGCCGCCGCCGCGTCCGGCCGAGCCGGACCGCCAGCCGGCGCTCGAAGGACCGCCGCTGACCGACGGCCGTTTGAAGGCCGGGTCAGGCGGCGGTTATACTATTAGGCTGGTCCGCGGCCGCGGACCGCGCATTGCTACTGGCCCGGAGGAGCGCTGCGTGCGCCTCGACCGTATCCGAAATTTCTGTATCGTCGCGCATATCGATCACGGCAAGTCCACGCTGGCCGACCGGTTGCTGGAGCTGACCGGCACGCTGTCACATCGTGAGATGGACAAGCAGGTGCTCGACAGTCTCGACCTCGAGCGGGAGCGCGGCATTACGATCAAGCTGCACGCGGTTCGCATGCAGTA
This sequence comes from Longimicrobiales bacterium, assembly GCA_041617355.1. Lineage (GTDB taxonomy): Bacteria > Gemmatimonadota > Gemmatimonadetes > Longimicrobiales > RSA9 > JBFJPA01. The sequence continues at coordinate 113 of JBFJPA010000043.1, read as the reverse complement.
CCGCGCCCAGGACGGCGAGCTCTATCAGCTGAACCTGATCGACACGCCGGGGCACGTGGATTTCACCTACGAGGTGTCGCGCTCGCTGGCCGCGTGTGAAGGCGCGATCCTGG
>JBFJPA010000042.1:0-15269 GCA_041617355.1 Longimicrobiales bacterium | reverse complement strand
GTGGGCCACGATTTCGCCCCGGCGCGTGGTCAACCGGACCGACTCGCCCGGCTCGAGTCCGAGCGCCTGCATGTCGGCCGGATTCATCGAGACCATGGGTGCCGGCTCGATCGCATCGAGCACGCCGGCCCGCCGCGTCATCGCGCCCGTATGCCAGTGCTCGAGCAGGCGACCCGTAATCAGGACGAACGGATATTCGTCGTCCGGCGGCTCATCGCCCTGCGTGTACTCCGCGGGCGAGAACTTGGCGAGCCCGCTCTCCGTCGGGAACTGGTCCGTGAACAGGACTTCCTCGCCAGGGTCGCCTTCGTTGCGGCAGGGATAGGTGACGCCGCTCTCGCGTTCGAGCCGCTCCCACGTGATACCGCCACAGCTCGGCACCGCGTGGCGGATCTCCGCCCAGACGTCCGCGGGTCCGCCGTAATTCCAATCCAGCCCGACCCGCCGCGCGATCTCCTGGATGATCCACAGGTCCTGGCGCGTGTCGCCGGGCAGCTCCAGCGCCTGGCGTCCCAGCTGCACCCGCCGATCCGTGTTCGTGAACGTGCCCGTCTTCTCCGGGAAGGCGCTGGCCGGCAGCACGACATCGGCGAACGACGCGGTCTCGGTCAGGAAGAGGTCCTGCACGACGAGCCAGTCCAGCTTCGCGAGCGCTTCTCGCGCGTGCTGCACGTCCGGATCCGACATCGCGGGGTTCTCGCCCATGATGTACATGGCCCGGACGTCGCGCCGCTTCGCGGCCTGCATGATCTCGACGACCGTGAGGCCGCCCTTCGGATCGAGCTCGACGCCCCAGAACTCCTCGAACCACTCGCGCGCCTCCGCGCTGTTGCAGCTGCGGTAGTCCGGGTAGACCATGGGAATCAGCCCCATGTCCGACGCGCCTTGTACGTTGTTCTGACCGCGCAGCGGGTGCAGCCCCGTGCCGCGCCGGCCGATCTGGCCGGTCATGAGTGCGAGCGAGATCAGGCAGCGTGAGTTGTCCGTGCCGTGGATGTGCTGCGAGATGCCCATGCCCCAGAAGATCATCGCGCCTTTCGCCGTGGCGTAGAGGCGGGCGACCTCCCGGATCGTCTCGGCCGGGATGCCGCAGATCGGCGCCATCGCTTCCGGGCTGTATGCCCGCACCGTGCGCTCGAGTGCGTCGAAGCCCGTCGTGCGCGTACGGATGAACTCGTCGTCCGTCAGGCCTTCTTCGATGATGACGTGCATCATCGCGTTCAACAGCGCGACGTCCGTGTCGGGATTGAACTGAAGCGAATACTCGGCCAGCCGGGCGAGCTCGGTCCGGCGCGGGTCCATCAGGATGAGCTTCGCGCCACGCTCGATCGCGTTTTTCATGAACGTCGCCGCGACCGGATGATTCACGGTCGGGTTCGCGCCGATGATGATGAACACATCCGCGAACTGCACGTCGCTGACCTGGTTCGACACCGCGCCCGAGTTCAGGCACTCCATCAGCGCCGCGACCGACGACGCGTGGCACAGCCGCGTGCAGTGATCCACGTTGTTCGTGCGGAACCCGGTGCGAATGAGCTTCTGGAAGAGGTAGGCCTCTTCGTTCGAGCCTTTCGCAGACCCGAATCCCGCCATGGCCGACGGTCCCGCTGTCTGAAACGTGTCCCGTAGTCCCTTCGCGGCCAGCCCGAGCGCCTCGTCCCACGACGCCTCGCGAAACGCCTCCAGCGGATTGCCCGGGTCGACCAGCCGGCTCGCGTCCTTCGGCACGCCGGCCTTCCGCACGAGCGGAACATGCAAACGCTGCGGGTGATGCACGTAGTCGAAGCCGAAGCGCCCCTTCACACAAAGTCGGCCCAGGTTGGACGGCCCGTTCCGTCCACTCACCCGCAGGATGTGGTCGTCCTGCACGTGGAACGTCGTCTGACATCCCACGCCGCAGTAAGGACACAGGCTGGCCACGCTCGTCTCTTCGCGGTACAACAATGCCGCCGCGTCCCTCTGTCCGTTCTCACTCATCCCGCTTCTCCGTAGACCCGTCTGTCCAGTCGTTCACGCAATCCGTTCCGTAGTCGGCTGTCCGTTCCTTGCCGTCGCCGTCTCCCCTCAGCCCTCCGAGAGCCCCATTCGCCGCGCAACGACATCGGCGACCTTAGGCATGAGCGCGCCGGTCGGACAGGCCTGCACACATTCGCCGCACGCGACACAGCTCGATTCACCCATTGGATCTTCAATGTCGAATACGATGCGTGCGTCCGCGCCACGGCCGGCGTAGCCGATGACGTCGTTGACCTGCACCTCGCGGCAGGCGCGCACGCAGCGCGTGCACTGGATGCACGCATCGAGTTGCACGGCCATGGCCGGGTGCGACAGGTCCGGCGTTGGTTGCTGGCGGGCAGGGAAGCGCGGCGCGCCGATGCCCAGTGCGTCAGCCCAGTGGCGCAACTCGGAACCCGCCCGGTGCGGGGCAGCCGGCACGTCGGACAGCAGCAGCTCCACGACCAGCCGCTGCGATGCGACGGCGCGCTCGCTCTTCGCCTTCACCTTCATGCCGGCCGTCGGCGTGCGGCAACACGACGGCGCGAGCACGCGCTCGCCTTCGATCTCGACGACACACGCGCGGCAGTTGCCGTCCGGGCGCATGCCGTCCATGTAACAGAGGTGCGGGATCTCGACGCCGGCGCGCTTCGCCGCCTGCAGGATCGTCTCGCCCGGCAGCGCCGTCAGCGCCTGGCCGTCGAGCGTGAACGAGACGGGCGACTCACTCCCCGGAAACCCGACGCCCGGCACCGTGCGTGGCCCCGGCACGACCGCCTCACCGTCGCCCCACCGAAACCGCCAGTTCGCGTTCCCATTCCCCTGCATCAAGACCCCCTCCGTTGTCCAGCCCCAGCCCCAGCCCTAGCCCCCGAGTTCGTCACGAAAGTGACGAACGACAGACTGGTACGCATTGGGCGCTGCCTGTCCGAGTCCGCAGATGGACGCATCCATCATCGCCTGGGACAGTTCGTCCAGCACGGGCAGATCCCATTTCGGTCTGTGCAGCAGTGTAGCGGCCTTCGCCGTGCCGACGCGGCAGGGTGTGCACTTGCCGCAGGACTCGTGGGCAAAGAAGTGCATCAGGTTCCACGCAGCATCCTTCACGCTGTCCTGGTCGGACAGGATGACGACGGCGGCGGAACCGACGAAGCAGCCGTGCTCGGCGAGCACGCCGAAGTCGAGCGGCACATCGCCGAGCCGGGCCGGCAGGATCCCGCCCGACGCGCCGCCGGGCAGGTACGCATGGAAGGTGTGACCGGGCAACATTCCGCCCGCACGTTCGATCAGCTCGTTGGCCGTCACACCGTTCGGCGCGAGGATGACACCCGGGCTGGCGACACGTCCGCTGACGGACCAGAAGCGTGCGCCGGGATGTCCGGGCTTGCCCTTTGCCGCGAAGGCATCGGCGCCGTCCTCCAGGATCTCGCGCAGCCACCACACGGTCTCGACGTTCTGAACGAGCGTCGGCCGGCCGAACACGCCGAACTGCGCCGGGAACGGCGGGCGTAGCCGCGGCTCGCCACGCCGGCCTTCGATCGACTCGATGAGACCGGTTTCTTCGCCGCAGATGTAGGCACCCGCACCCCGCCGCAGTTGGAACGGCGGCAGCGGACACGGCGGATCGGCGTAGAGCGCCTCGATCTCGCGGGTCAGGAGCGTGCGGGCCGCGGCGTATTCGTCGCGCAGGTAGAAAAAGACCTCATCGGCATCCACGATCCAGGTCGCGAGCAGTGTGCCTTCGAGGACGCGGTGTGGATCGCTTTCCATGCAGTGGCGGTCCTTGAACGTGCCGGGCTCACCCTCGTCCGCGTTGATCGCGACGAGACGAGGCTTCGGCTCACCGAGCACGAACCGCCATTTGCGCGCGGTCGGGAATCCTGCGCCGCCGAGGCCCTTCAGGCCGGCGGTCTCGACGGCCGCGAGCGCCTGCTCCCGCGGTAACCGGCCGGCCACCGCGTCGGCGAGCAGCCGGTAGCCGCCCCGCTCGCGATACTGCGCGTAGGACACGTACGCCGGGAGGGCGGGCTCCGTGCGCCCCTCCGTTGCCGCGCGTGCGACATCATCGGCCGTCGCCTGGTCGATCGGGTTGCGCCCGACGACCGCGACCGGAGCCGTTGCGCACCGGCCCACGCACGGCGCCGCCAGGACGCGAACCTCCGGACCCAGCCGCGCGCGAAGCGCATCGAGCAGCCCGGTCGCGCCAGCAAGGTGACAGGAGATCGATTCGCAGACACGCACCGTCAAGGCGGGAGGCGCCGCATCGCCGTCTTTGACGATGTCGAAATGGTGATAGAAGCTGGCGACTTCGAAGACCTCGGCCGTCGCGAGCCGTAGCTCGGCAGCCAGTGCGGTCAGATGCCGGTCCGAGAGGTGGCCGTACGTATCCTGAATGCGATGCAGATACTCGATGAGGAGGTCGCTGCGACGCGGATCATCGCCCAGCAGCGCGCGGACCTGATCGAGCGCTGCCGATTCCGCCGTCCGTCCCTTGGGCACCGGCCGCAGTCGGACGCCCGTGCCGCGGCCTCGTGTCCGTCCTCCCGGCATAGTGGGTTCACCTCGTGGAAGAGATGCGCCGCCGACGTGCGGGCCCATCGGTGAGATCGTGGCGCGGGGATGCACGAACGCGACGCCGACGTCCGGGTCGCAAGCTACCCGCCGCGCGCGGCGCGACGCAAGCGAGTGGCGGGGCCTCTGGCGGGCCCGCCGGAAGGTGTCGTGACCCCGCCGCTCAGCCGCTCGGCGGCCGGATGATGCCGAACGATTGGACCTGCACGCGGCCGTCACGCAGCCGCCCGGTCACCCAGACCTTGGCGCCCGTCGCCGCGCCCAGCGCGGCTGGCACTGCCTCCAGCGCGATGGTCGTACCGTCATCACGTCGGATCGCGTGATCCTCACCGGTCCGTGTCATGATGCCGACGTACGGCCTTTCGCCGTTGACTTCGATCACGTCGTAACGGCGAACGTCGACGGCAGCGCCCATGGCCTGCGCCGCCGGCACGCCCTCGACCATGAGTATGGCGCCGGCCAGGCTGCGAATCTCGCGCAACAGCGGGCCCGTGATGCCGACCGGTGCGCGGCCCTCGACCGACACCGTCGTCTCCGTCATGCCTTCCGCACCGGACACGACGATGCGGCCCGTGTAACGGACGATGTCAGCGCCGGCCGACTGCCTGCCGCCGCAGCCAGCGATCCCGAGGAGCAATGCAACGAGGAGGATCGAGCGGGATCCCATTCGACGCCTCCTCACTGGACGCGGACGACCCAGACTTGCATGAACGCGGGCAGTGGATTGCCCGCGCCATCGCGGAACCGGATCGCCGTGGCTGGCCGGTTGGCGCCGCTCACGTCGTAATACGCGGAGGAGCCCGCCCTCACGTTGAAGTTGTCGGTGAAGGCCGCGAAGCCGCGCGTGCGCGCGGGCAGTTCCGCGTTCGGCGAGTTCCAGGCCGCAGTCACGTCGCGGATGTTCCACGTCGTGTATTGGAAGTTCGGCGCCGTCGCGTAGCGGTCGTCGATGTAGAAGATCGGTGCCCAGTCGGCCATCATCGAAGCGATCGGCCGGCCGAGCACGCCGACCAGCTCGGCAAAGCCGGCCTGGCCCGTGTATTCGGAGAACGCGCGCGTGTACTGTTTGAACGAAGCCTGGCCACCCAGGTGCCGGTTGCTGATGTGCCGGATCAGCGTCCACGGCACGCCGTACAGGATGCGGATGGCGAAGCGCGGATCACACGGACCCGGGTACCCGCCTGCCGCGGTGTTGCCGACCCAGCTGCACTCTTCCGGCGCGCCGGCGAAACGACCGCCCGCGAAGTTGTAGCCGAAATACGTGATGAGGTCGCCGATGTAGTTGAAGAAGTTGCGCGGGTCGCCACCCCGCGTCGAGTAGGCGACGGTCTGCCCGTAGTTCAGTCCGTTCTGCAGGTTCAGGATCTGGAAGCCGGCAATCTCCTGCGCGCCAGTCGCGAGCGCCTCGGCCAGCCACGACGTCATGAACGGGCCACCGACGGCGCGACGCCGTGCGCCCTGGATGATGTGCGCGAGCTCATGGATCAGCAGCGACGTGAAATCGCGCGTCAGCGTCTCCGCTGTGTAGACGCCGGCCGTGAACTGACCCGTCGCGTCGGACGTTCGCATGAAGAAGAACTCGCCCTCGTTGCTGGCCGGACATTGGGTGGTCGTGAACAGGTTCGAGTGTGCGACGAAGCCCAGGGGCGGCGCCGGCAGGCGGTTCACCTCGCGCGTAATGACGATCACGATGCGCTGGTTCTGATCGATGTCGCCCGGCTCGCCGAACCAGTCCACGTCGATGCCGTAGATCGTTTCGAAGTTGGTCGCCGCGTCATTGATCACGTTCGCCGGCAGCATTGCCGGGTTCGCCACGTCCTCCACGAAAATCGCGCGGTTGCTGATGCGACGGACCCGGACCTGCAGGTTCATGAAGTCCGTGCAAGAGTTCCCCGTGAAGCTGGGCAGCCGAACCGTGATCTCCGCGCCTTCCGTGACGGTGCCCGGAACCGTCGGTGGCGAGGCTGCGAGATCGGCCGCGCCCGGAGACGCCGGACCGAGCCCCTCCAGAACGCGGCGCTCGCGCTCGTACGCCGCCGCCGTGACGGCGACGTGGCGCTGCCAGCGTTCCGACTGCTCCAGGTCTGCCGCATCCAGTGGCGATGCGGCGTGCTGCGTGTGCAAAGGCTCCGCCGGCAGCGGCGGCGAGCTCGATGCCCCCGAGGGAACGCCGGCCGTGACTGTGACAGGCGTGAGGGTCGTGACCACCTCCGACACGGATTGCACACCGAACACGTACCGCTGTGTCGCGGCGGCGGCATCGAACTGCAGACACAGGCCTGCCGCGCTCGTCAACACGGCCTGCGCGCCGACGGCCAGGTTCACGAAGGAAGCCGGCGCCACCGCATGGTTGACCGGGTTGCTGTTCGCCGCACCGACCGAAACCTGCACGGCCACCGTGCGGCGGGGCCTGCAATCGAACGACGGCACAGTGACCTGCAACGTCGTCGTCGTCGCCTGGGTCACCGTCGCCGCCACTCCATCGATGCGGACCGTGTTCTGTGCCGCCGTCTCGCTGAATCCGGACCCGGTGATCGTCGCGGCTTGGCCTTCGATCAGCGTCGCTGGTGCAACCTGCGTGATGGCCACGGGGGAAGCGGGAGTCACCGTTATGGTGGACCTCCCGGTCACACCCTCCGCACTCGCGCTGATCGTCGCTTCGCCACCGGTGACACCCGTGACGAGGCCCGTCGTATTGACCCGCGCGATCGCCTCGTTCGAGCTCGCCCACGTGAACGTCTTGCCCGCCAGCGTCGTCCCGTTCGCCGCCTTCGCCGTGGCCGTCAGCTGGAGCGTGAGTCCCGCCGCCACGGCGCCCGGGGCCGGCGCGATCTCGATCGTCGAAATCGGCGGGCTGCGCACGTCCGCCGCGGCTGTGCCCGATCGACCCTCCGACGTCGCCGTGATGGTTGCCGGACCCGCCGCCACGCCCCGCACGACACCGCTCCCGTCGACCGTCGCAACACTCGCGTTCGAGCTGCTCCAGCTCACGGTTCGTCCCGTCAGCACGTTGCCAGCCGCATCCCGCGTCTGCGCCGTCAGCTGGGCCGTCGAGCCCACTTCGACCGTGATCTGCGCGGGTGAAACCGTCACCGACGCGACGGGCGCAGGGCCGGACGGCGGCGGCGGACCCGCGGATTCACCACTCGAGCAGGCCGCGAGAAGGGCAACGGCGAGGACCGGACGACCGGGGAGACGCTGACGCATCTGCCACCTCCATCGCGATGCGCAAGCTGGAAGCGACGTTTCTTCGAGTGCCGACCAATCTAAGCACGGATCGGTCACCGTCGAAACGACGTCGCTCCGCCATCTGACGCTCGCGCGACGTGTCCGCACGACGCCCGACCGGCTTGTTACGAGGATCTCGCGTCGCGCGGCTCTACATACCAACGCGCAAAACGACGCCGAAACCGATCATCGGGTTCGTTCTACCCGTGCCCGTGACCCGTCCGTACCCGTTCACGGACCCCGCGACCCGACCTCGCCCTCGCCGCCTTCGCTCGGCCCAGAATCACCCGAGAGCGTCCAGGCACTTCTCCAGCGGCAACGCGATGCAGGTAAAGGAAGGGGTGTCGCGGGCGGTGTAGCGGCTCGCTTCGGTGAGGCGAAGCGCCATGAGCAGGTCGAGGAACCTGCCAATGTAGTCGCTTTCGAAGGCCACGACGAACTCCTGGTCATCGAGACCGTAGGAGTAGGTCGTGTTGAGCTTGACGTCAGGCCAGCCGTGGCCGACGCGGATGTGCTCGTCCATGAGACGCTGCCGCTCATCGTGTGGGAGCGTATACCACTCGCGCGTCTTCACGAACGGATAGACGAAAAGGAACTTCGAACCTTGCGGGTTGATGGCGATGCGCGCGTGTTCGAGTGGCTCGTGGCCGCCATAGGCGGCGAGGTATTCCTGTTCGTAACGGTTGAGGTAGATGGAGCGACGCGTGAGTGCGAGGAAGCTGTGTGCCGGGGTGAGCCAGGCGCCGAGCCCGGTCCGGTTCAGGTCGGCCTGCAGTTCGTGCAGCGCATCGACGTCGCGCGCCGCCTGCCAGAGCAGCAGGTCGCAGTCGGCCCGAACGCCGACGAGTGAATAGGAGTAGACCATGAGTCGCCGTCCGTGGTGCTCGACGGCCTCGGCGAACTCGCGCTTGTGGCGGGTCCGCTCATCGTCGGGCAGCCTGCGCCAGGCTGGATCGAGGCGGTAGAAGGCGAAGCGGACGAGCTCGCGGTGGAGCGACTTCTCCTGATCCTCGCGGATCCGTTCGATCGCGTCCTCATCGAGGGCCGGCCGCTTCGGCACGCCCTCCCGTACTCCGCGTGGCGCGTTCTCGATCACGGGGACATCGTCCTTGCGTCACGGTTGAAGCAGGGCGTGGAGCACCGCGTCCACGGCCGGGACGGCCGAAGTTGCCACTCTGCGTCAGGGCTCGGCAAGTTAACGTGACGATGCGAAACACGAGAACCGAAGGGATCCGTGCCACGCCAGGCACGCGGAAATGTCACTGGCGGTCGCGCGTGTGCGGCGTGCTGCTCCCCCTCACCGTGCTGGGCGCCGGATGCGCGCGGACGGTCGTCCCGCTGGACACGCCTTCGCCACAGGCGGCGGCAGTTCCGGACACGGCGCCGTCGGATTCGATCCGGCCGCGCCTGGCCGTTCGCCCGGTCCGACTCAGCCAGGCATTCCGGGAGGCCGTTCGGAGGGGCACGCGCACGCTCGACGGGCGGCCGGGCGACGCCTACTGGCAGAACCACGTGACCTACCGCATCTCGGCGGAACTGAACCCGGCGAGTGCGCGGCTCACGGCGGTCGCGACCATCGTGTTACACAACGGGTCGCCGGACACGCTGCGCTCCGTGTTGCTGAACCTGTATCAGAACGTGTTCGCGACGGGAGCGCAGCGCACGCGCCGCGTGCCGGTCACCGGCGGCATGCGGGTCGAACACGTCGCCGCCGACGGCGTGACCCTGCGCCTCGATGCCACGCCGGGCCGGAACAGTTACCGGATCGACGGCACGCTGATGACGGTGGACCTGCCGTTCGCGCTGCCGCCGGGCCGTGCGGCCGAGCTGGAGATCGGCTGGAGCTTCCTCGTCCCGCCGCGCGGCGCACCGCGCACAGGCCACGACGACCGCGACGTCTTCGTCGTCGCCCAGTGGTATCCGCAGGTCGCGACGTACGACGACCTGCGCGGCTGGCACGACCGGCCCTACTGGTCCAACGGCGAGTTCTACCTCGAGACCGCCGACTTCGATGTGGACCTCACGTTGCCCGAAGGTTGGCTGGTCGGCGCGACGGGAACGCTCGAAAACGCCGTGGAGGTACTCGATTCGGATGCGCTCGGGCGGCTTGCCGACAGTGTACGCAGCGACGCGGTCATCCCCGTTGTCAGTGTCGACGACCTCGATGCGGGACGCGCGACGATGCGCGTCATGGGTGGCCAGCTGACGTGGCGATTCCGCGCGCGCGGCGTGCGCGACTTCGCGTTCGCCACATCGGATGCATACGTCTGGGATGTGGCACGGGTCACGCTCACGGACGGTGACGGCCCGCGCGGCGTGCTCGTCCACGCGCTCTACCGGCCGGACGCCGCGAACTGGTCGCAGGCCGCGCAGTTCCTGCGACATGCGCTCTCCTTCCACGCAGCGCGCTTCACGCCGTATCCGTGGCCGCACCTGACGGCCGCGGAAGGGCCGATCGGCGGGATGGAGTATCCGATGCTCGTTTTCATCGGCGCGCCCGCCGCACCAGAAGACCTGTACGCCGTCCTGTCTCACGAGGCCGCGCACCAGTGGTGGCCCATGCAGGCCGGCAACAACGAGACGGACCACGCCTGGCAGGATGAAGGTCTTGCGACGTGGGCCGAAGACCGCTCCGTTGCGGAACGGTTTCCCGATACGGCGCCGCACAATGCCACGCTGCAGCGTTACCTGACGATTGCCGGCAGCGACGCCGAGGTGCCGCTCGAGCGCCCGGCCGACCTCTACGGACCCGGCCCGCAGTACGGCATCGCGACGTACCAGAAACCGGGTACGCTGCTTCGCGCGCTGGGCGCCATTCTCGGCGAGGATGTGCTGGACCGCGCGATCCGCGAATACACCGCGCGCTGGGCCGGCCGCCACCCGTCACCGTACGACTTCTTCCACACCGTCGAACACGTTGCCGGCCGCGATCTCGATTGGTTCTGGAGCCCCTGGTGGTACGAGACCGTGACGCACGATCAGGCCGTCGTCGCCGTGAGTATTGAAGACGTTTCGGGCGGCGGCGAGCGGGTCACCATCACGGTCGAGGACCAGGGCGAGGCCCCGCTTCCCGCACCGCTCGCCCTGACGCTCGAGTCGGGGGAGGTGCGGCGCCTCACGCTGCCCGTCGAGCCGTGGCTCGAGGGCCGTACCCGCCAGCAGGTGACCGTCGAGCTGGAGTCCCGGCTCACGCGTGTCGACATCGACCCGACTCGATCGTTGCCAGATGTAGACCGCAGGGACAACGTCTGGACGAGGCCGATCCGATGAAGACGCGGAAACACCTGCTGGCCGGGGCACTGCTCATGGCTGCCGGCATCGCGACGGGTTGCGATGCCGCCTTGCTCGACTTGGACGCCGGGACCGGGACCCTGGAGGTGCTCGTCAGGCGGGGGCCCATCAACCCCGTCCAACGGGAGGGCGAGCTGAACGATGCGCCTGTCCATGGCGCGCGGGTGGCGGCGTGGCCTTCGTCCGGCGGCGTCGTGCGCCATACCTCGACGGACGTGATGGGGTTCGCGCGCTTCCGCGTGCCGGCCGGCCGCTGGACCGTCGTCGTCGAGGCGTGTCCCGGCGCCATGCACATCCCGATCGCACAAACCGTCGATGTGCAGGCGGGCGGATTCGGCGGCATCCGCTTCGATTGCGACACGGGAATCCGCTGAGCCCGGTGCAATCGCGTCCGACGCCACCTCGATTCCGCTCTCGTTTCGCGCTGGCGGTGCCGCTCGCGGCCACACTCCTGCTGGTCGGCTGCTCGATCCCGCGCTGGCCGATCGAGGGCCGCTTGACGTCACCGTTCGGCCTGCGCTTCCGCGGCATTGCACCGGATATCCATCCGGGTGTGGACATCGCGGCACCGCACGGCACGCCCGTCCTCGCCATGAACGGCGGCCGCGTCGCCTTCGCCGGCGCGATGCAGGGCTACGGCCAGGTCATCATCCTCGAGCACGACGCCAACCTGCACACGCTCTACGCCCACCTGTCCGAGATTCTCGTGCGCGCCGGCGATGCCGTACGCGGTCGTGATCCGATCGGGCGCGTGGGCGCGACCGGCAACGCGACCGCGCCGCACCTCCATTTCGAAGTCCGACGGTGGGGCCGGCAGGAAGATCCCGTTCCGCTGCTCGGTCGCCGCCCCGGTCGTTGACGTCGCCAGCTGCGGGGAACCCTACCACAGGGCGATGGGGTTCTATCCGGCGCGACGACTACGGCGAGGGGGACGTGATGGAGACCGTCGAGAAGATCGAAAAGAAGAAGGAAGAATGGCGACAGCTCCTCGACCCGAGTGCCTACGCCGTCCTTTTCGAAGAGGCCACCGAGCGGCCGTTCACGAGTCCGCTCAACGCCGAAAAGCGCGAGGGCACGTTCGTCTGCGCGGCCTGCCACCTGCCGCTGTTCGAGGCTGACGCGAAGTTCGACAGTGGCACGGGCTGGCCCAGCTTCTTCCAGGCCATCGCCGAGCACGTCGCAACGAAGCGCGACTTCAAGCTGCTGCTGCCGCGCACCGAGTACCACTGCGCCCGCTGCGGCGGCCATCAGGGCCACGTCTTCAAGGATGGTCCCGCGCCGACCGGCCTGCGCTACTGCAACAACGGCGTTGCCCTGAAGTTCGTGCCGAAAGGCGAGCCGCCGCCGCCGCTCAAGTCCTGAGTCCTGCGCCGCGGATCACGGTTCGAGGCGGACACTCTCCCGACGCTGCGGATGCCGGTCCACACGCTGCCACAGCGCCGGCGTTGCGAGCAGCATGGATACGACCGCGGCATCGATCTCCTGCCCCGGAGGCGCGCCGGCGACCTTGATCCAATCGGCGGCGTCGCGACGGTCCGGGCCCAGGTACTTGGCCTCGATGCGTCGGCCCACGACGAGATCGGTGATGCTGCCGACGAGGGCCGACTGCCGCTGCTCCGAGCGATCGATCCAGATGCGTGTGCTATCCGTGAACGCGAGCGTGACGGCGCCCTGGGGGCCTGCGATGCGTACCGTCCTGGCCGTTCGGTCCACGGCCTCGACCGTGCCAATGACCGAGTAGGTCCCGGACACGCCGGGCGACCGCCCGATCGGGATGAACTGTTCTGTCATGCGTTGCGCGAGTGCCGGCTCCGCGAAGCCGAGCAACGCGCCGAACGCGAGTATCGACCAGCGCGACATGGCGACCCTCCTCAGCTCGTGATCAGTTCCGCGCGGGCCCGCGCGAGTGCGGCCGCGGCCTCGTCGATGCGTCCGGCCCGCCCGCTCTCCGCTGCGGCGGCACCGTCGAGAATCGACCTGGCTTCCCGCAGATGCTGCACGGCAACGGGATGCAGGCCGCCGCCCGACAGGACCTCGATCGCATCGTTCGTCTCTTCGCCGGCCAGGCGCAGCTGGCGGCTTGCACGCGTGCGTTCCGCCGTCCGGCTTTCATCGAGATACGCGAGAGTCTGGCGGATGTTCTCGAGCGCATTGATGACGCGCAGGAACGCGGCGACGGCGACGACCTGTGTGCCGTCGAGCGCGATGCCGCTGCCCGTCGCGGCCTGCAGCAGCTGGCCCGCGGGGGACTGGTTGAAGGCCACGCCGTTGTAGAACGCGACGGCGCCTTCGATCGTCTCGATCGAGTTGTTGTGGAAAAACGGACCCGTATCGGCCGACTCGACCAGCGGCGGCGTGTTGAACTCGCCGTTGCCGGGAACGCCGAACCCGTCGTCGGGCGGGACCTTTTCACCCGTGAGGTCGGCCGGTTGGTCCGGCAACGCCTCGACGCCCGTGTTGAAGTTCAGATTGCCAGCCGTCGGTCCGAAGACGGACGGATCGCCATTCGCGCCGGCATTGAAGTGACACGCGTTGCACTTGCCGAGCGTTGGGTCGATGAAGATCTGCTGGCCACGCGCCGCGACGACGCCCTTGAGTGGCAGCGGCAGGGTAATGTCCTCCTGCCGGCCGAGCGAGAGCATGAAGGCTTCGAGATCATCCAGCTCTTCGTCCGTCGGCAGCCGGAAGTCGTCGCCGGGAATGCGTGCGAGCGTTCTCGGGAAATGCTGAATGACTGCGCCTACGGCGAACGATCGCAAGCTGCGATCGCCGGGTGCGCCATCGCCGGACCAGCCAGTCCGCGGGCCGGCCGCGCTGTTCACCGATGTGCGCTGTGCGAGCGTGTGCGGGATGCCGCGCATCGTGAACAGATTCGGCAGATCACTGAACCCATCCAGATTCTCGAGGATCATGCCGAACTCTCGCATCAGGCGGGGATTCTCGAAGTTCGCCGCGAGTGCGCGGTTCGTCTCGGCGACGAAAAGAGGATCGTCCGACGGCAGCGTCGCGATGAACGCCGGCGAGAGGGCGAAGTTGTCCTCCGCGCGGTGACACGTTCCACACGTGCGCCCGTTGCCGGCGAACGTCTCCTCGAAAAAGATTCGTTCGCCTCGCCGGATCGGATTGTCCGGCGGCGGTAACGGACGCCGACACGATGTCGCTAGAGGCAGCACCGTCGACGCAACGAGTAGGATGATCGGCAACCGGGCGCGGTCGCGCATGGCAGGAGCCCCCTTTCCGTGTGAAGCGTTGGACACGGTGGGGACGCGGAGCTCGGGCGGGCGCGCGGGGAGCCGATTCCGGTCCCCCGACCTCGGGTCGGCGCTGAGAGTTTCGCCGTCCGCGGCAAAGTGCGCGAGAAAACAATAGGGGGCGGCTCGCCACGGCACAACAACGGAGACGACTGTGAATCGCACGACCTTCGCTCGCCGGTGTTGACCGGCTCTATAACAGGAACGTACCCGTGACGCGTGCGTTCGGCCGTCTTCGCGTTATCCTCGCGCTGGTCGCCACGGCCGGACTCGGTCTCGGCGTGTGGGCGTTCTGGCTCGAGCCCGCGAGCCTTTCGTCGCGGACCGTCGAGATCCAGCCGACGCGCTGGCCCGCCTCACTCGATGGCCTGCGTGTCGTCGCACTGGCCGACCTCCACGTCGGCTCGCCGTACCACGGCCTCGCCACGCTGCACCGGATCGTCGACGAAGTGAACGCGGCACAGCCGGACGTCGTCGTCCTGCTCGGCGACTACGTGATCCAGGGCGTGTTGGGCGGTCGCTTCGTGCCACCCGAAGAAGTGGCCTCCGCCTTGGGCGATATTCGCGCGCCGCTGGGTGTGTTCGCCGTGCTCGGCAACCACGACTGGTGGCTGGACGCGCCGCGCGTCGCGGCCGCTCTCGAAACCGTTGGCATCGCCGTGCTCGACGATCGGGCGACGGCCGTGATCCGCGATTCGGCGAGTTTCTGGATCGCAGGCGTCAGCGATCTCTGGGAAGGGCGCCACGACATCGCGACAGCGCTCGAGCACGTGCCCGCCGACGCGCCCGTCATCGTGATCACGCACAACCCGGACATCTTTCCGGACGTGCCGGCGCGCGTGAACCTGACGGTGGCCGGTCACACGCATGGCGGCCAGGTTCGCCTCCCTCTCATCGGCCGGCCGATCGTGCCGTCCCGCTTCGGCCAGCGGT
>JBFJPA010000041.1:0-15381 GCA_041617355.1 Longimicrobiales bacterium | reverse complement strand
GGTCGTGCGCGAACGCCGCACGCTCGTCGTGTCGTCGGCGCAGGACGAGGGAGCCCGCGGCGCTCGCCTGATGGGGACGAATCGACGGTCCGAGTCGGTGATCCGCACGCCCATCGTCAGCGGCGACGAAGTGCTGGGCGTGCTCGCCTTGCACAGCTACACGCCTGCTCTGTATTCGGCTGCCGACGTCGAAGTCGTCGAGGTCATCGCGTCGCTGGCCGCGACTGCCATCCTGAACCTGAGGCTGGCCGAGGACCGTGCCGCGGCGGAGGCCGCGCTGCGGGAATCGGAGGCGAGCTATCGCGCCCTGTTCGATCTGTCCAACGACGCCATCTACGTGCACGACCAGGAGACGTTCGAGATCCTCGAGATCAACCGGAAGGCGTGCGAGATGCACGGCTGGAGCGCGGACGAGTTCGTGGCGATGGGCTTGCGCGCCGTGGATCCGGGGGTGCCGCCGTTCACCGAGGCGCTGGCTCGCGAGTATCTGGAGCGCGCCGCGGAGGGTGAGCCGCAGCTGTTCGAGTGGTTGGCCCGCAATCGGGAGGGCCGCCATTTCTGGGTGGAAGTCAGTCTGCGTCGTGTCATGATCAACGGACAGGACCGGCTGCTCGCGACGGCACGCGATATCCAGGACCGCAAGCGCGCCGAGTCGGAGCTACAGGCGGCGTACGCGGAACTGGAACGAAGGGTGGTCGAGCGGACTGCAGAGCTGGCGCAAGCGAACGAGGCGCTGCGCCGCGCGAATGAGGAAGCCGAGCGCGCGCGGGAAGCCGCGGAGGCGGCGAACCGCGCGAAGAGCGAGTTCCTGTCGCGCATGAGTCATGAGCTGCGTACGCCGATGAACAGCATCCTCGGGTTCAGTCAGCTTTTGGCCCGCAAGGACCTGCCGACCGACCAGCGGCGGGGCGTCGAGCACATCCTGAAGGCGGGCCAGCACCTTCTGAATCTGATCAACGAAGTACTCGATCTGGCGCGGATCGAGGCCGACCGTCAGACCGTCTCGCTCGAGCCGGTGCACCTGGACACGGCGCTGCGCGACGCGATCAACCTGGTCCGGCCGCTGGCGGTGCAAAGCCGGTGTGTGATTGCCGATGATCCTGCCGTAGATGCCGCGATCGACGATGCGGTCTGGGTTCGTGCGGACCGGCAGAGATTCGCGCAGGTTCTCCTCAACATCCTGTCGAATGCAGTGAAGTACAACCGTCCCGGCGGACGGGTCTGGATCACGTGTGACGTGCCGGGACCCGACCGCGTCAGGATCGGCATCCACGATACCGGTCGCGGCATCCGGCCGGATCGGATGAACGAGTTGTTCGTTCCGTTCGCGCGTCTCGGCGCCGAGGAGTCAGGTGTCGTCGGCACGGGTCTCGGCCTGGCGCTGTCGCAGCGTCTGGTTGAGGCGATGGACGGGACGCTGACGGCGGACAGCGAGTTCGGCGAAGGCACTTCGTTCTGGATCACGCTCGCGCGTGAAACGGGGCCGACGCGATCGATCGCGAAGGCTGCGCGCGACGCGCCGCTCGAGGCCGGGCTGCACGCACTCGCGACCGTGCTCTGCATCGAAGACAACGTTGCCAACCTGTCCCTCATCGAAGCTGTGTTGGCGCTGCGGCCGGGCATCACGCTAATGTCGGCCGTGCAGGGTCGCCTTGGCGTCGAGCTCGCCTTTCAGCACGAACCCGACCTGATTCTGCTCGACGTAAACCTGCCGGACATGCCGGGCCTCGAGGTGCTTCGCCGGCTGCGGTCCGACCGACGCACCCAGCGCACGCCCGTCATCGTGATCAGCGCGGACGCGAATCCGGAGAGCATTCGCACGATGACGGATGCGGGTGCCCGCGCCTACATCACCAAGCCAATCGACGTCGACGAATTCCTGCGCGCCGTCGACGACGCGCTCGGCGTTCGGTCCTGACCAGGGGTTGACGACGGCCCGACGGCGCCGCCTCTTGGTCCGCACACATGCTCGAGCGTAACGCGGCCCTTCGTTTCGCGGCCCTCGCGGCCCTGCTCATCGTCGTGGCCCACGTCCTCGACGGGTGGTTCTACGCCCACTGGGTAGATCCACGCGTCTATGAGCGAGATTGGGGACGTCTGCTGCGGGTCGTCGGCTGGATCGGGACGTGGGTGCTGGCGGCCCTCGCCCTGATTCTGACCGACTGGCCGCTACGTACGGCCGGCCGGGTCATGCCGGCGTTACGGAGGGGGCTCCTGTTGCTGGGCGCGGCTGCGGCCGGCGGGATCGCCGCCGAGATCCTGAAGTTGCTGTTTCGCCGGGAGCGGCCCCGCGCACACGAAGGGGAGTACGTCTTCCGCGCGTTCGCCGATCGGCCGCTGCACTCGGGCGGCCTGGCGTTGCCGAGCAGCCATGCGCTCGTTGCGTTCGCGGCTGCGGCCATGCTCGCCCGCCTGTTCCCGCGCGCCGCGCCCGTCTGGTACGCGCTCGCCCTCGGCTGCGGGCTCACGCGCGTCGCCGCACAAGCTCATTTCTTCAGCGACGTCGTCGTCGCGGGACTCGCCGGCTGGCTCGTTGTGGCCTGGATCTGGCACGCGGCCAGCCCACGCGCCGTATCGGCTTAGTTGTCGAGCGCGCCGCGTACGGCGGCCATGAGAGACGTCGGCGTGAACGGCTTTGTGAGGAAGCCAGCGACCGCCACTTTGCCGACACGAGCAGCCATTTCTTCCGCATCGTAGCCCGACATGTACAGGATCGGGATCTCGGGACAGGTCTCGTGTACGGCTCGACCCAACTCCGCACCGGTCATGTCCGGCATCACGATGTCGGACAGGACCAGCGCGATCTCGCCCTCGTGTTGTTCGACCAGGTCGAGGGCCGCACCGGCACTCCCCGCTTCGAGCACCGCGAAACCCTCTCGTTCCAGCACGCGCCGCGCGACCTTCCGCACGGCCGTCTCATCCTCGACCAGGAGAATCGTAGTCACTACTACTCCCTCAGCCCGTGACTCCGGCGGCGGCTCCCATTGCCGGCCACGACGGGTCCCTCCCCGCCACCCGTGCTGGGAAGACCCGCAGGTGCAACCTGCCGGACTCCGCAGCGCCAAATTGAAAGGTAACCGCGTCCGATACACCGCGGGATCGGAGCAACCGCCTACGGTCCTGTACGAATCCGTCCTACGGGGTGTTGTCCAGGTATGGCGTGGCGAGGCGGTCCCGGATCGAGCGAATGACGCCGAGCATTTCGCGAAACTCGGTCGACTTGTCGAAGAAGTAGTCGGCGCCCGCCTCGAGGCAAAGGCGGCGCGTCAGAGGATCCGCGAAGTTCGTCAGCATGATCACGGTGCCCCGGAACGAGCCACGCACCGAACGCAGCACGTCGATGCCCGTGCGGCCCGGCATCCGCACGTCGAGCAAGACGACATCGGGGGACTGCAGCGGGATCGAGGCCAGCGCCGAATCGCCATCCGCGACGAGGGCGACGAGGTCGATTCCGCCCAGCGACGAGAACAACGAGACGAGCTGGTCGCGCACGGCCGCAGAATCCTCCGCGACGAGAACGCGCAACCCTCCACTGTTCGAGACCGTCATCGATTCCTCAGAGCTGTTTGCGACACCCCGTCGACTCAGACTGGCGGTGCGCTCGATGGCCGGCTGGCGGCCGAAATTGGGCGGCGGCGGCGCCGGCCCGCCAGCGGCCGAACTCCGACGTCGCGATCAGACGCTCGACGACCGTCTGTCAGCGCCTGTCCTACACATCGACGAGGCCGCTGCGGATCGCGTAGGAGATCAGCTCGGCCGTCGTGTCGAGGTGGAGCTTCTCGCGCAGGCGAGCCCGATAGGTGCTCACTGTCTTCACGGACAGGTCGAGCTCGCCGGCGATCTCGGACACCGAGTAGCCCTTGCCGAGCATGCACAGGACCTGAAACTCGCGTCGAGACAGCCGCTCGTGCGGCTCGCCATCGGGCGCCCGCGGGTCGAGCGCGGCCGCCAGCCGCTCGGCCAGCTCGGGACTCACGTAACGTCGCCCGCCGACGACTCGCCGAATGGCGTCGATCAGATCATCGGGCGCCGCGTGCTTGCTGAGAAAGCCGGAGGCGCCGGCGCGCAGGACGCGCACCGCGAACTGATCCTCGGCATGCGCGCTCAATACCAGCACGGGCGGCGGATCCGGACGAGCCCGCAGCGTTCGCAGCACTTCCAGTCCATCGAGATCGGGTAGGTTCAGGTCGAGGATGACGATGTCGAACGTCCGCTCGCCCGCGAGGGTAAGCCCTTCGGCACCGGTGCCGGCCTCGGCCGGCGTGGCCATGTCGCGTTCGTTTTCGATCAACGCGCGCAGGCCGGCCCGGACGATCGGGTGATCCTCGACGATCAGGCAGCGAATCATGGTGAATGCGTACGAGCGGCATCGGTCGGCACGCGCAGCGTCACTCGCGTGCCTGCGCCGGCCGCGCTGTCGATGTCGATGCTGCCTTCGAGGAGCCGAACCCGCTCCCGCATCCCCGGCACGCCGAGCGTGCGCTGCACGTTCAAGGTCCCCATCTCGAAACCACGTCCGTCATCGACGACGTGGATCGTCAACTGGCCCGGCGCGCCGGCCAGGGAGACACTGACCGACTGGGCACGCGCGTGGCGTACGATATTCGTGAGCGCTTCCTGCACGATGCGGAAGACGTGCGTGGCCCGTTCATCGACCAGCGCCGGGTCCGCCGTGAGCCGGTTCTCGAACTGCGTTCGCAAGTCCGTTTTTTCGCCGATGTCGTGGACCAACCATTCGATCGCGGCCACGATTCCGAAGGAGTCGAGAACGCCCGGTCTCAGCTCCGTCGCGATCCGACGCACCGCGATGACACCCTCGTCGATGACGGCGTCCATTTCCGCGAGCGCACGGTGTACGTCGGCGGGCGCGTCCGCCAGCTTGGTCTCGAGAAGCGCGCTGCGCATGCGTAGGCCCGTCAGCATCTGGCCCAGCTCGTCATGGATCTCGCGTGCGATGCGCGCGCGCTCTTCTTCGATCGCCGACTGCAGCCGCTGCGAAAACGTCTGCGCCTCCGCCCGGGAGTTGCGCAGGTCGAGCTCTGCGCGGAGCCGGTCGGTCACATCGATGGCGAGCACGAGCTGGACCGGTCGGCCAGCCAGCACGAACTGGTGGCGCACGATCTCGACGTCGATGATCGAGCCATCCTTGCGACGGTGCTTCCAGAGGCCGGCGTGGCGCAGGCCGGCTCCCGCGACTGCATGATCTTCCAGGAAGCGTGGTACGTCATCCGCCGGTCGGATGTCGTGCAAGGTCATGGCCATGAATTCGTCAGTCGAGAATCCGTAGTGTCGCACGGCCGCATCGTTGACTGCCAGGAACCGGAGGGTCTCCTCGTCGAAGACCCAGAGCGGCAGCGGACTCTTCTCGAAGAGCAGACGGTAGCGCGCCTCCATTTCGGCGGTCCGGATCTCCTGCAGTCGGCGCTCGGTGATGTCGCGGACCGTGCCGATCACGCGATCGGCCGTGCCACGCTCGCCGCGCACGACGGCCGCGCGCCGCTCGATGTACCGGACCGCGCCGTCCGGCCGGACGACGCGAAACTCGAACGCGACGGGCTCGGTCGTCTGCAGGGCGGCGGCGCCGGCCGCGCGGACTCGGCCGACGTCGTCCGGGTGGACGAAGGCGAGGAACCGATCCATCGTGACGTCGAGGCTGCCGGGTTCGACGCCGAGGATCCGGTAGACTTCGTCGGACCACCAGGCGCGCCGGGTCGCGAGGTCTACTTCCCAGGTGCCGACGCGCCCGATGCGCTGAACGACCCGGAACTGATCATCCAGGCGGGCCATGCGCTCCTGCACCGAGGCGACGCTCGGATCGGTGAGGCGGCGGCGGTTCGCGCGACGAGCCACGAGCACGAGCACCGCACCGGCAAAGGCGCCGAGCGCGAGGAGGACCGTACTCGATCGACGGGAGCTCGACCCGGGCGCATGACGCTCGCGGGACATTGGGTCGCCTGCCTTCTGGCGGGGCCGCCGCGATTCTGCTGACCGGCTGGCGACACGATCGTGTCGTCTGCGCGGAGGCGCCGGGACATCAATACTACGGCTTCGACAGGCGCACCAGACGGCCGGGGACGCGAGCGTTCGCGCGACGCCGTATCTTGCGGCGATCCGATCGCTCCGATCGAACTGCGGAATGACCATGGCGGAGCTGCCGATTCTCCGAGAGCTGGGCCTGATCCTCGCGGCTGCGGCGCTGTTCGCGCTGCTGGCGCGGCGGATCCGCATGCCGGTCATCGCGGCGTTCCTGTTCGCGGGAATCGCCCTGGGCCCGGTCACGGGCCTGGTCCGCGTGTCGGAGAGCCTCGACCTGATCTCGCACACCGGCATCGCACTGCTGCTCTTCCTCGTGGGCCTCGAGCTGAGCCTCGAAAAGATCCGCGACGTCGGTCGGACGGCCGTGCTCGCCGGCGTCGGCCAGATCACGCTGACCATGGCGGGCGCCATGGTCGTGTGCCTGCTGCTCGGATTCGGCGTGCGCGATGCCGTGTTTCTCGCGCTGGCCGTGACCATCAGCAGCACGGTCGTCGCCGTGAAGCTGCTCGACCAGCGGCACGAGCTGGACAGTGTGCACGGCCGCATCGCCGTCGGCATCCTGATGGTGCAGGACCTGGTCGTCATCCTGGTCCTGACGCTGGTGGCCGGACTGGGCGGGGAAGGGGAACGGACCGGGGTCGCGGCCGGACTGGCCTCGGCCTTCGTCGGCACCGGCGCACTGGCGCTCGTCGCCCTGTTGGCGGCGCGTTGGATCCTGCCCCGCGTGTTCGGCTGGGTGGCCGAGTCACACGAGGCGCTGTTCGTGTTCAGCCTGTGTTGGTGCTTCGCCTTCGTGCTCGGCGCCGAGCTGCTGCACCTGTCGCTCGAGATCGGCGCCTTCCTCGCCGGCGTCAGCCTGGCCCAACTGCCCTACAACACGGAGCTACGGCGACGCGTACACCCGCTCGTCAACTTCTTCATTGCCGTATTCTTCGTGACGCTCGGCATCCAGCTGGATCTGAGTGCGGCGATCGCCGATCCGATCACCGTGGTGGTTCTCACGGTGTTCGTGCTGGTCGCGAGTCCCCTCATCATCATGCTGATCGTGGCGCGCCTCGGCTACAGCGAGCGCACCTCGTTCCTGAGCGGGCTGATCCTCGCGCAGGTGAGCGAGTTCTCGTTCGTGTTGGCCGCGGCGGCGCTGGCCGTCGGACTGATCGACGAGCGGGTACTCTCGTTGATCGGCGTGACAGGGATCATCACGATCGCCGCCTCCGCTTACATGGCACTGAGCGGCGATGCGCTGCTGCGGGTGGTCCGGTCTCGCGGGTTGCTGCGCTTCTTCGGCATTGTCGGCGGACCCGAAGTGGGTGGGCCCATCACGTTGCGCGACCACGTGATCGTCGTCGGCATGAACGCACTCGGTCGGCGCATCGTCGAGGCACTGCTGGCCCGAGACGAGACCGTGCTGGCCGTCGATACGGATCCGATCAAGCTCGCAGGACTGCCGGCCGCGACCCTGGTCGGCAGCACGGACCACCCGGGTGTGCTGGAGGAAGCCGCCCTCGAGCACGCCAAGCTGGTCGTCTCCGCGCTGCGCATCGAGGACTCGAACCGGCTGCTGGCCTGGCGCTGTCGCGCCGCCGACGTGCCGGTTGCCATCCACGCCTTCGATCAGGCCGTCACGGGTGATCTCGAGGACTTGCAGGTCGACTATCTGATCACGTCCAAGAACGAGGGCGTTCGCGAGATCGCGGCTCACCTCGCCCGGGCGGGAGTGCTCGGCTGATGGAACTGATCGCCGTGCTCCTCGCCGGCGCCGCTGGCGCCCACGCGCTCGCGCGCTGGTTGCGCATGCCCGCGATCCCGTTCCTGCTGCTGACGGGTGCGCTTCTGGCCAGCCTCGGACCCCTCGACTCCGACCAGTTGCTGGAGCCACTCACGCTCGGCGTCATCTTCCTGCTCTTCGTCGGCGGCACGGAGCTCAACGTCGAGCGCGTCGGCCGGCAGCGCCGTTCGGCGCTTCGCGTCGGTGCCGTCCAGTTCTTCCTGTTGGGCGGGGCTGGCTTCGCGATGGCGCAGGTGCTCGGCTTCGGCGTCCAGACGGGCCTGTACCTCGCCCTCGCGCTGACGGCGAGCTCGACGCTCGTCGTGGTCCGCCTGCTGCAACGCCGCCAGCAGTTCTTCGATCCACTCGGCCGCCTCGTGCTGGGTGTGCTGCTGCTCCAGGACCTGCTCGTCATCGCGCTCGTGCCGATCGTCGCGGGCGCGCCCGAAGGCTGGATGTCGATGTTGCGGCAGCTCGCCGGCACGGCCGCCTTGATGGCTCTCACCTACGGCGTCGTGCGCTGGGCCGGCAACCAGCTCAGCCGGTTGCGGGATGACGAAGAAGGCATTCTGCTGGTCACGCTCGCGATCCTCTTCGGATTCGTCGCCATCGCCGCGGTGTTGCGGGTGCCGCTCGTGTCGGGCGCGTTCCTCGCCGGCGTCGCCCTGTCCCGTTTCCCGGTCAGCGGCCTCGTGCGCGGGCAGCTCGGGCCGATCACGGACTTCTTCGCCGCCATCTTCTTCACCGCGCTGGGTGGCCTGCTGAGTCTGCCCAGCGTCGAGTTGCTCGTGCAGGCCGTCGCGTTTTCCGCGCTGGTCGTCCTTCTGACGCCGCCGATCGTGGCGTTCGTCGCGGAGCGCGCGGGGTTTTCGGCGCGGCCCGCACTGGAGGCGGGCCTCGTGCTGTCACAGACGAGCGAGCTGTCCCTGGTCGTGGCGCTGCAGGGTATGCTCGCGGGCCACATCGGTGTCGAGATCTTCTCGCTGGTCGCCATGACGACGGCGCTGACGATGCTGCTGACGCCGCTGCTGGCGACGGATCGGGTGACGCGCTGGCTGCTCCGTCTCCATCCCATGCGGCGCGAGTCGCACGTCCTGGAAACGCCGCGGGACCACGTGGTCCTGTTCGGTTGCGGCGCGTCCGGTATGCCCCTGCTGGAGACGCTCCTGTCCGGCGGCCACCAGGTCGTCGTCGTGGACGATGACCCCGCCGTCGTGAGTCGTCTGCGCGAAGGTGGAGTGCCCTCTATCCGCGGGGATGCCGCGGATTCCGCCGTGCTGCAGGACGCCGGTGTCGCGTCCGCCCGCATCGTCAGCTCGACCGTGCGCCAGCCGCGCGACAACCGGCTGCTCCTCGAATCGGCCGGCAAGGTGCCCGTGCTCGTGCGCGTGTTCGACGACGGGGATGCAGACTGGGTGCGCGCGCTGGGTGGAACGCCGATCGTCGCTGCGGAAGCAGCCACGAGTGCGTTTCTCAGCTGGTTCGAACGCCGCTTTCGCGGCAAGCGCGGCCCGGAGTCCGCCTAAAAGCCGACCTGGAAGTTCACGAGCAGCTGGTGGTTCGCGAGCGCACCATCGACGGGGACCACCCAGTTCACCTGCACCTCCGTCGGCGTCGTGGGCCAGGCGTTGAAGCCGAGCACGACGCGCTGGCTCGCATCGTCGACATCCGGCGCGAAGTGATCCCAGCGCAGCAGGAGCTGCGTTCGCCGCGTCGGCCGCCAGCCTGCCGTCGCGTGGAAGCCCCATGGCTCTTCCGTCGGCGCCGCATCATCGAAGGTCAGCCGGCCCGCGATCAGCTCGCCGGCGAGGAGCAACGCGCGCCGCTCGTACCGCACGTCCGCGCCGACGAGCAGCCGGGCGTCGGTCGCGATCTCGACGTCGTCGCGGCCATCGATCGTACCGTTACGCCCGGCCGCGAGGTTCAGTCCGGCATCGACGACGCCCTCGTCACGGTCGTCGCCCGTCCGCACGGACAGGCGGCCCGCACCCAGCACGAAGCCGGAGGGGTTCTCGCTGCGTGGACCGCTGAACACGCCGGCCGCGTATCGCACGCCGGACGATACCCGACCGCTCGCCTGCACGCCGATCTGACGATTGGGCGCGAGTGCGCTGACCACGCGGGCTCGATTCACGAAGTCGATCGCCGCCGCGCTGGTCAGGAACTCGTAGCTGAACGGGACCTTGAAGCGGCCCGCGTCCACGCGGAAAGCCGGCGCGCTTTCGAATCCGACCCGCGCGTCGAGGATCGCCGGCGAGTTGATGAAGTTGGCCTGCAACAGGTAGTGGAAGCCCGCGTCGAGTCGGCCCGAGACCGCGAGCCGCATGTTCGCGACCGAGAACCCGTTCGTCCCGTTTTCGGATCGCTCACTCTGGAAGTCCGCGACCACCTGCAGCAGCAGGCCGAGCCGGAGCGGGTCCGACTGGAAGCGCGAGACCAGCGTCTCATAACCGGGCTCCGCTGTCTGCGCCCGGACGGGCGCGGCATCGAGCGCCGACATCAGGACGACGACGGCCGCCAGCAGACTCGCTCGCATGAGACTCCCTGCCGCTCCGCGTGCGGCGGTTCGGGTTCAATCCCGGTGACGAAGCAGCGAATGTGCGGCCCCGTTCCCCGAGCGGCAACCGACGCAGCCGCTTTGCCGATCTGCCGTCACCCGTCTATCGTTCGTCCAACTTCGGCCGTTCCCGCCACCGGTCGAAGCGGCCGGATGTGACTCCGGCGGGTGCGACCCCGTCCATGGTGCTGAGATTGGCGAACGAACCGATCACCGACGAAGATCTCGTCGAGCAGTTCCGCTCGGCGCCGGTCGGTGACCAGCGCCCGTTCGAGACCTTGATGCGGCGTTACCAGGGTCGCGTGCTCGCGAACTGCCGGTTCCTCACCAACGCAACCAGCGAAGCCGATGACCTCGCACAGGAGGTGTTCATCAAAGCGTACTTCGCTCTACGGGGTTACCAGGGGCGCGCTTCGTTCCGCACGTGGCTCATGAAGATCAAGGCGCACCACTGCATCGACTTCAACCGCTCGTTCAAGCCCGACCGCGAGCTCGCGCTCGATACGGCGGTGCAACAACAGCGGCCGGAGCTGAACCTGGAAGCGACGGCGGATGAGGCGATCGAGAGCAGCGCACGCAACGCCCGCGTGCGCGAGGTCCTGGCCGGCTTGCCCGAAACGCTGCGCGTCCCACTCGTGCTCCGCGACATGGATGGAATGACCTATCACGAGATCGCCGAAACGCTCGGCATCGGACTGTCCGCCGCCAAGATGCGTGTCAAGCGCGGCCGCGAGGAGTTCCGCCGCAACTTCGAGCCCGATCCGAACGCCGGCGACCCGCCGCACCTGCCCGACCCCGCCGCGACCGTGCAACGATGAACGAAGACGCAGCAGCCGATTCTCTCGACGACGACGAGCCCCTCTCGGTGCTCGCCGACTACACCGAAGAGCCCGGCGACACCCTCATCCAGCGCGTCACGGACTCCGTCCGCCGGCGCGAGACGGCAACGGAAATCGGCGAGCTTTCCTTGCGCGTGCTCGCTCTGTCTTTCATGCACATGCTGGGCTTCGTGATCGGCCTCGGCAGCTCACGGGGCCCGGACGATGAAACAGGAGGCGCGTGACCATGCAAACCGTGCGAGAGCAGTTCGAGGGAATCGTGCAGCAGCTGGTCCGGGATGTGATCAACGCCGTCCCGAGGGTTCTGGTCGGCATCCTGCTCGTCATCATCGCTCTGATCGCGGCGTCCGTGCTCGAGCGGCTGCTTCGCATCGCGCTCGTGCGGCTCCGCTTCGACTCGCTCGTCCGCCGCACGGGCGTCGACAACTGGCTGCAAAAGGTCGGCATTCGCCAGTCCTTCGACGAGTTCATCCCCCGGCTGTTCTATTTCCTGCTGCTCTTCCTGTTCGCGCGGACCGCCGCCGATGCCCTCGGCCTGGATGCCATTTCCGGCGCCATCGGTGCTGTCATGGATTACCTGCCCAACCTGATCGCGGCCCTGCTCATCCTCGTCTTCGGCAGCGCGGCATCCCAATTCATTGGCCGCGCCGTGACCTCCGCGGCCGCCAGCGCCGGCGCCGACTACGCGCGGCCGCTCGGCGGCGTCGTGTCCGGCATCATTCTCTTCATCCTCGTCGTCATGGCGCTGGCTCAGCTCAAGGTCGATACCGAGATGATCCGGCTCTTCTCGATGACCTTGCTTGCCGCGTTCGCGCTCGCGTTCGGGATCTCCTTCGGCTTCGGCTCGCGCGACGCCATGCGCAACATCGTGGCCGGGTTCTACGTCCGGAAAACGTTCCGCATCGGCGAGGAGCTGGAGATCGCGGGCCACCGGGGCACGCTGCAGGCGATCCACCCGACGCGAACGGTGCTGCGCGGGGACACCGAAGATGTCTCGATCGCGAACGCCGCGTTCATGGAGGAGAGCGCGCGGCACGTGCGGCGCTAGAACATTTGGCGGCCCGGCCGCCTCCCGCCCTCCAAGACCCATGTGACTTTTCCTCGACTCGCCTCGTCCAGAGGTGTGGCGCGAAGAACCGCGCCCTCTGAACTCCGAGCAGGAGGCTCCATGCGGTCCAAGAACGCATACATGCCGAGGCCCTGGATGATGACGGTCGCGGCGATCGTGACCCTCTTCGTCGTCGTGGGCGAGGGCTATGCGCAGGGCGTGCGTTACCACGCCAACGGCGCGGTCAACCGGATCCGATTCGATGACGACCTGGGTCTGGCCGATGCGGACCTATACGGCGGTCGTGTCGGAATCGACTTTGGCCGGCTGGTCGGCCTGCAGGGCTACTACATGCGAGGCACGGGTCTGGACACGGAGCTGTCACGATTGGAGTTACGCGACAACGCCGGTGCGGTCCTGCGCGACCAACCCTACGACCTGACAACCTGGGGCGCCGACCTGACGCTGAAGTTCGCCTGGGGCCGTCTGGTGCCGTATGCGCGCGCGGGCGCCGGCATCCTCGAGTTCAAGCCCGACGGCAGCGAGTCGTTCGAGCAGATCACCGGCAAGCTGGGCGCGGGTCTCGAATTCGACTTCGGCGACGGTTTCCGCGCCGACGTGTACGCGGAGAATCTGCGATTCCGCATGGATCGGTACACAATGGCGCCGGGAGGCCGGCTCACGGGCAACTACCCGGAAGATCCGGCCGCCGATGATCTGCGCAGCAGCTTCAGCCTGGGCATCGCGTTCGGCATGGAGGTCGGTGGGTCGGGCGTCGTTCCGGCTGAAGAGCGGTGGTCGTTCGCGTCCATTCCGATCGAGCCGTTCGTGGGGCGCTTCGAGTTCGATGACGACGCGCTCGGACGCCGCAACGTCGCGGGTCTGCGCTCCGGCATCGACGTCGGCAACTACCTCGGCCTGCGCGCGTTCTACTGGCGCGGCATGAACGCGGACTTCGACGACACGGAACGGATCCGCGCATACGGCGGCGAGGCGCAGTTCAACATCAATGCGGGGCTGGGCCCGGCGCCGTACCTCGTGCTGGGCGCGGGACAGCTCGATTTCATGGACGGTTTCGCGGACGATCTGGGAGCGACCCGCGATGATGAGCAGTTCCTGATCCTGGGTGGCGGCGTCGGTCTCCGTCTGACGGACAATTTCCGGCTGAACATCGCGGCCCGGGACCACCTGATCAGTCTGATCGATCCGGAGGATGTGTCGCGGCCCGACCAGCTGCAGCACAACTGGATGTTCACGGCGGGCCTCACGTTCAATCTCGGCCGAGGCCGCTCGCGCACAGAGCCGGATCGACCGGACCGTCCGGTCGCCGCGCCGACGGGGGTGCAGCCTGGCGAAACAACGGGGGCAGCAGCCGGTCGCACCGGTGCTCCCGGGACCGAGCCGGCAGCACGTCCGGCAGAAGCGCCACGCGACACGACGCCCGGTCTCACCGAGATGATCAGTACGGGCCGCGTGGTCATGATCCCGGTGCCGGAGCGTGGCGAGTTGTACGTGCGGTACGGTGAGGGAGGTCGCCTCGAGGTGTCCCGTCCGGAGGAGCGCGTGCGTGTGGAGATGCCGGCGGGCACGGCACTCACGCCGCGCGACCTTGACTTGCTCGTGGACGCAGTCACGGCTCGCGTCAACGCCGCCATGGTGGAGCGGGGACGCCAGGACACCGAGGACCTGCGTCGCATTGTACGAGACGAGCTGGAGCGCATGAATCTGGATCGTCGCATCGAAAGCGCGGTCGACCGGAGCATCCGCGAAACACCGGAGGCCCGACCGGTCGTCGTGGAGCGCGGGCGGGAGGAGCAGGAGCCGGCAGGGCCGGTCTCGTTCCGCGACCGGCTGCGGCAGCCTTCGGCCTATTTCGGCGTGGGACTGAGCAGTCCGACGTCGGCGATTTTCGGCGGGCGCGTGCAGTCGGGCCGGGTTCGGAGTCTGGGCAATGTCGCCATCGTACCGGAGTTCGCGCTCGGCTTCGCCGACGAGGGGACCAGCCTGCTGCTCGCCGGCAATCTCGAGTACGAGTTCAGCGGCCGCCGTCTGGGCGACACCTTCGAGGTGTTTCCGACGGTGCGCGCGGGACTCGGATTCCTCTCGGTGCCGGACCTGGGCACGGAAGGCGTGTTGAATCTGGCTTACGGATTCTCATCACGCATAGGCGAATCGGCATTGCGCTGGTTCGTCGAGCACCAGGGCATCGACCTGTTCGACCGAAACCGCATTATCGGAGGCGTGCGCTGGGGCTTCTGAGCCCCGCGCACCGAGGAGGACGGAAATGAAACCCGACCAGAAGCGGCTCGCCATCGGCGTGATCGCGGTGCTGGCTGCGCTCATGGTGGGCTACCTGCCACAGCGCGGTGCCGTGCGGCAGGCCCGCGAAACGCTGGAGGTCACGGAATCGCGCGTGGCGCAGCTGGAGCAGGAGTTGGCGGCCACGCGGCTGGCGAGCCGGCTGGGCGCCGCGTTGGCGGAAGCCCAACGCGGCAACTTCGAGCGCGCGAGGCAGCTGACCTCGTCGTTCTACACGGATCTGGCAGCCGTTCGCTCAGTCCGAACCGACAGCCTGAGTGGCGAAACCATGGCCGAGATCGAGAGCCAGCGCGACGACATCATCACGCTGCTGTCGCGCGCCGTGCCCGAGTCCATGCAGCGACTTGCTTTGATCACGACCAGCTACTACGCGGCGATCGACCCAACGGCGACGACGGCGCCGTCGCTGACGCCGCCGCCGAGCCAGGATTAGAGGAGATCATGATCGTAGGAATGATGTTGACGCGGTTTGGCCGTCACCCGGCAGTTTTCGCGGCCGCGCTCGCGATCGGCCTGGCGGCTTGTTCGGGCGATACCGTGACCGAGCCGACGATGAACGCGTCGGCCGTGACGGGATCGTTCATGCTGCGGTCGCTCGCCTTCGACCCGCAGGGGGTCCTGCCCGAGATCGACGTAGCCGCCCGACTCGGCGCGACACCCGAGTTGATCCTGGTTGGCGGCGGATCGGCACAGATCGTCTTCCGCGATCCGGCGACCGGTCTCTTCTCGACCCTGGCGGGTACGTATCGCATGACGCCGACCGGCGTACAGATCGATTTCGACGGAAGGGCCCGCGTCGAGGATCTGCTGCTGC
>JBFJPA010000040.1:0-15442 GCA_041617355.1 Longimicrobiales bacterium | reverse complement strand
TCGCGGAATTCGCGCCCGACATGGACGTGGTGTGTGTGGCGGCGGACAAGAGCGTGAGCTGGCGGGTCTCCGACCTGTTGCCGGCTCGCTTCGCAATCGAAAAAGACGAAGGCGCCGATCGCGACCGCGCGGGCGATGCCTGAAGCCAGGGTGAAGACCATTCGAACCCGACAGCACGCGGCGATCCTGTTCGCCGCATCGATCTGGGCGGCGGGCTGTGCACAGGAGAATCCGACCGATGTCGGCGGATCCCTGTTGCCGGGCGGCGTTCGCACGTACGAGGTCATCCTCGACCCAACCCGCTTCCTGCTCTCCGATACGTCCTTCGGCGGATACAGCGATCCGCGCGCGGCCACGTTCTTCGTGCTGGCGCGTGCGTTCGAGGGCGTGCTCAACGCGAATGTCATCGCGACGGTCACCCTTCCGAGCGTGATCACCGTACGCGATTCGGCTGGCAATGCGCGTCCCGACTCGGCCCCCGTGTTTTTCGGCGGTCGTGTCATCGTCACACTGGACTCCCTCGCTGGCCGCGGCCCCGACAACGCGTCGCTTCGATTGTTCCGCCTCGCCGAGGACTACGACGTGGCATCGACCACGTGGGCGCTGCGGCTGGATACGGGCAACGTCAAGCTGCCGTGGAGCGTGCCGGGCGGCACGGCCGGATCGCCGATCTCGAGCGCGACCTGGCAGCCGCGGGCCGACTCGCTCACGTTCAGAGTGGACTCGGTGACCATCGCGGCCTGGGCGGACACACTGTCACCGGTGCGTGGATTCGTGATTCGCGGCGAGACGCCGGGCCTGCGCATCCGCGCCACGGGCGTTTCGCTGGTGATCGATGCGCGCTCGTCGATTCGCCGGGATACGGTATTCACGACGACGATCACGCCGCCGACCGCGCGGTTCCTGTTCGATCCCGTGCCGCCCGCCGCGGCGTCCAACATCGTCGCGGCCGGAACCCCGGCGTTCCGGGCGATGCTCCGGCTCAAGGAGCGATTGGACACGCTCGCGTTGCCCTGCTTGGACGCGGCGCCCGGCTGCACGGTTCGTCTGGGTGACGCCAGCATCAATTCGGCATCGCTGCTGTTCGAGCCCGACACGGGGCCGGCCGGTTTCTCCGCGGAAGATTCTGTCAGCGTGATCGTGCGTGAGCTGCTCGTGAATCCAGCCGTACCGCTCGAGCGCACGCCACTCGGAGCATTCGCGGCTACGGCGCGTCGGGCGCCGCCGCCGGGTTCCTCGAGCCGTGTGGTCGAGATTCCGATCGGCGAGTACATCCGTCAGTTCACCGGTGGCAACGAGCAGCTGCCGCCCTCGTGGCTCGCGCTGGTCGGTGCGCCCGAAGGTGCGTCGTTCGGTCATGTCGCCTTCAAGAGCAGACCCCGGCTGCGCTTGATTCTCAGTGTCGGAACGGAGCTGCGACTGCGATGAACAAACGGACTCGTTGGACGTTCGCGCTCCTGCTCCTCGGCTTTGCCGCGAGCTCCGCGGCGGAGGCACAATCGCTGTTCGCGACGCGCGGGCTGGGCATGCCGGTCGCTGCGGTCGATGCGCGCGGTCGAGCGCTCGGTGGAGTCGGCATCGGCATCGCCGGGTTGAGTACCTCGCTGATCAATCCCGCCGATGTCGCCGGCATCTCGCGAAGCGGCGTGACGGCCGCGTTGCAGCCGACATCGGGCAGCATCGACGTCGACGGCGAGCAGGGTGACCTGGGAGGCGCTCGCTTCCCGCTGGCGCGCGTGTTGTTCCCGCTCTCGAGCCGGCTGGTCGCGACGATCGGATACGGCGGCGTGCTCGAGCAGTCGTTCGGCGTGCGCTCGGAAGGCGTCGAGGTGATCGGCGGAGATACCGTCGCCGTGACGGACGAAGTCGAGTCGAACGGCGGCCTCGCCGAAGTCGGGCTCGGCTTCGCCTGGCTGGCGCGTCCCAACCTCGCGCTCGGCGTGAGCGCCGGTCTCTATGCCGGAAACCAGCGGCGCACGGCCGTCCGCATGTTCGCGGACACGCTCTCCGATTTTGATCCGTTCCGCGAAGAGTTCGTGTGGGACTACCGCGCGCCGTTCCTGCGGCTCGGCGTTCGCTGGGATCCCGCGGCGCTGGTCCGGCTCGGTGCCAGCGTCACCTTCGCCGATGACCTCGATGTCGAAGGCGGCAATGACCGTTCGCCGAACGCCATCGCACCGTTGCCGCTGCGCGTCGCATTCGGCGCGAGCGGGTTCCTCTCGCCCGAGCTGCTCCTGTCCGTGGGCGCGGAGCGCGTGCTTCAGGGCGGGGATGGCAACGTCTTCGAGGGGGACGCCGCATCCGCGATCGCGCGCGACACCTGGCGCGTCGGCGGTGGCGTCGAATTCGGCGGGCTCGGTTCCGGTGCCAGCACGTGGCCGCTGCGCCTCGGTGCGAGTTGGGCCCAATTTCCCTATCACGGTGTCGACGAAAGCCCCGTCACGGAATGGAACGCCGCCGCAGGGATCGGGTTCCGTCTCGCGGGCGATCCGTCCGATCCGCTAGCCGTGCTGGACGCGACGATCGAGCGCGGCGGCCGCAAAGGCCTCGAGAGCACGCGCAACCCGTCAGGCCTGCAAGAGCGGTACTGGCGCATGACGATCTCCCTCTCGCTGTTCGGGCGTTGACCGTGCGTGCGCGGGACACGACGGTGAAGCAGGGAGTGAACTCGTCCCGGGCTGCCATGGAAGCGCACCGTAACGAAGGCAACACTCCGAAGCGCCGGCGCAAGGCGTGGGTGGAGACGTACGGCTGTCAGATGAACATCAGCGATGGCGAGCTGATGCAGGGCGTGCTCGCCGCAGGCGGCTTCGAGGCGGCCAGCGCGCCCGAAGAGGCGGACGTGATCCTGGTCAACACGTGTGCGATCCGGGAGCACGCCGAACAGCGAGTGCTGGGCCGTGTCAGCGAGCTGAACCGCATCAAGCGCCAGCGGCCGGACGTGGTGATCGGCGTGACGGGCTGTATGGCGCAGCGGCTTGGTGATCGGCTGCTCGAGCGTGCGCCGTACGTCGACCTGGTGATGGGTCCCGACGGCTACCGTGGTCTGGCGGAGGCGGTGGCAAGCGTTCGACCGGCTTGGTCGACCGAAGCGGCGGCTCTCGGGTCGGATGATGCGGGCGCGCGCCGCGTCTCGTTACCGGTGCTGGCAGGCCAGCGCGAGCGGCTCGCCGTGCTGGAGTTCGCCGGGGACGAGAACTACGAGGGTCTCGAGATCCGGCGCACCTCGCGCATCAGCGCGTGGGTTCCCATACAGCGCGGATGCAACCACCGTTGCACGTTCTGCATTGTGCCATACGTGCGGGGGCCGGAGAAGAACCGCAAGCCGGACAGGGTGCTGGAGGAAGTTCGTGGCATCGCGCGCGACGGCATCACGGAAGTCGTGCTGCTCGGGCAGACCGTGAACTCGTGGCAACATGACGACTGGCGATTCGCGGATCTGCTGCGCGCCGTGGCGCGCGTCGACGGCATTCGCCGGGTCCGCTTCACATCGCCGCACCCGAACGACGTCACGCCGGAGCTGGTCGACGTCATGGCGAGCGAGCCGACCGTGTGTAAGCAGCTTCATCTGCCGGCGCAGTCCGGCCACGACCGGACGCTCAAGCGGATGCTGCGCCGCTACACGGTGGCGTCGTTCCTCGACACGGTGCGGGCCGTGCGCGAGGCGATTCCGGAGATCGCGTTGTCGACCGACATCATTGTCGCGTTCCCGGGTGAAACGGACGAGGAGTACGAGGCCACGCTCGACCTGCTCCGCCGTGTTCGATTCGACGAGGCGTACCTCTACAAGTATTCGCCGCGCGAAGGGACGCCGGCGACTCGCCTGCCGGCGGAGCAGTTCCTGGCGCCGGACGTGGCACAGGCGCGTCTGGCGCGCGTCATCGAAGTGCAGCGCGCAATACAGGCCGAGATCGCGGCCGGCGAGGTCGGCCGCGTCGTGGAGGTCCTCGTGGAACGGGATGCCCGATCGGAGGGCGACGTGCTGGGTCGGACGGATCAATCCAGGGTGGTCGCGTTCCCCGGCGACGAGTCGCTCATTGGACAGTACGTGCAGGTTCGACTCACAGCCACGACGGGCGCGACGTTCCGCGGCGAGCGAGTGGACGAACCGGCCTACGCGTCAACGGCCTGACGCCGGCTCGGCAGGGAGGGCGTGTGTAAAGCGCCGCGGGGCCACCGGCCCTGCGGCGCTTCGTCGTTTCCCCTTGCACCGTGCAGCGCGGACGCGGGCGCAGCGGCCGCGATGAGACCGCTCACCGCGGCCACCGCCCTGCTGGTCACAGGCTGTGCGTTGGGACTCCGCGCGAGCGCGGTCCCGATCGGCGTCGCCTTGACGTTCGGCACGCTCGGGCCGGGCCTCGTGCTTGGTCTCGCGATGCGCCCTGCCGGCCGCGGCCGGACGCGCGCATGGCCGCCGATCGTGGCCGCGTATCTGCTCGCGGGCTTTGCATTGGGTGGCGCAAGCGCCTACACGACCGCGCACGATTGCCGAACCCGCATCGCGGACGGCGCCGTCGTCGTCGGGCAGGGCGTGGTATTCGGTCATGCGAAACCGGGTGGCGCGACCGAGGCCGAGCTCGACGCCTTCCACGTCGCCGGTCACGACGGCGTCTGTCGTGGCCGGGTACGTGTGCGTCTGCCACCACGCACGGATCCGCCACCGGTCGGCGCGACCGTCGTCCTGGAGGGACGCTGGTGGACGATTCCGCGCACGAGCGCCTGGCCCGCACCACCCGAACGGCGGGGCACGCTGGCGGTGCATCGGATTACCGAATCGAGCGCACTGCCGAGTGGAATCGTCGCTCTGCGCGGACGCGCGCAAGTCCGGATCCGCGCCCTGTTCGGCGAACATGCCGGGCTAGTCGAGGCAATGTTGCTGGCGCGCCGAGAGGCGCTCGACACCGAGTTGCGCGATCGTTTCGCGAAAGCCGGACTCAGCCACCTGCTCGCCATCTCCGGCGCACACGTCGGCCTGATCGCCGCCGCCGTGCTGCTCGTCGCGAAGGTGGCGCGGCTGTCCGCACGGACGGCGGCACTGGTCGCCGGTATCGTCACGGCCGCCTACGTCCTGATGCTCGGTGCGCCGCACGCGGCCGCGCGTGCGGCGTTGCAGATGCTGCTGCTGCTCTTCGCTCGCATGATGCAGCGGCCGTCCGACCCGATGACGCTGATGGCCGCTGCCGCGATGGTCCTGGTCGCGGTCCGACCAAACGCGATTCTCGATCCCGGTTTCCAGCTCTCCTTCGCGGGCGTCTTCGGGCTGCTGGCCTTCCAAAAACCGATCCGCGCGACGCTGCCGCGACGTTTGCCCGAAGGCCTGGCGTCCACACTGTCCGCCACCGTCGCCGCGACACTCACGACACTGCCGATCGCGGCCCTCCATTTCGGACTCGTCGCTCCCATCGGGCTGGTGACGAACCTCGTCGCCGTGCCCATGCTCGCGGCGGCCGTGCCCGCGGCGGCAGTCGCCCTCTTCGCGGACGCGATCAACGCATCGCTCGGTGCGTTCCTGGCCGGTGGAGCGAGCGTTCCCTTTGCCTGGCTCGCCGGCACGGCGTCCGTCGCGGCGCGCGCGCCCGGCGGTCACGCCTACTGGGGTGCGCACACCGTGTGGGTTTCGCTGCTCGCCGCGGCCCTCTTCGTGTTGGTTCGTAGCCACATGACTCGTGGCAGGCCTGCGTCGCCCCGCGCCGTCGCGATCGCCCTGGCCGCCGCGGTCAGCTTCGCGTCGTTGCCGATCCCGGCGCTGCGCGGGCAGCTGGAGATTCACGTCATCGATGTGGGACAGGGTGATGCCATTGCCGTGCGAACGCCGCTGGGGCGCTGGCTGCTGGTGGACGCGGGGCCCCGCTCTCCGACGTGGGACGCGGGTCGCGCCCGCGTCGTGCCGTACCTGTTCGAGCGTGGCGCACGCGAAATCGAGGTGTTCGTGCTCACGCACCCGGACATGGATCACATTGGCGGCGCACCCGCCGTGATTCGCGCCCTCGAGGTTCGCAATCTGGTCGATCCGGCATGGCCCGCGGCCAAGCACGGGTTCCTGGAGATGCTCGATCTCGCGGGGACGATAGGCGTCCCATGGTTCGCGGCGCGCGCCGGGCGGGAAATCACGCTGGACGGAGTGACCCTGAGCATCCTCGCGCCAGATGGCACGTTGCTTGACGGTCCAGCGGGGTCGAACGACTATTCCGTGGTCTTTCGGCTGGACTGGGGCCGGTTCGGTGCGCTGTTTACGGGCGATGCACCGCGCTCCGTGGAGAATGCGCTCGTGGCGCAGCACGACCGCGACCTCGCCGTCGATCTGCTGAAGGTCGGACATCACGGCAGCCGCACGTCGACCGGCGATTCGCTGCTTTCCGCCGCCCGGCCGCGCCTCGCCGTCGTATCCGTCGGGCAGCGCAATCGTTACGGTCACCCGGATTCCGGCGTCGTCCGCCGACTGGCCCGGCACCGTGTGCCCACGCTGCGCACGGACCAGAGCGGCACCATCATCGTCCGGGTCAGGCCGGACGGAACCCTCACGTTCACGACTGAGCGTTGATCGCGAGAGTGCTGCACCGCATCGGCCGTCCCGTCGAATCGCCGGAGCCGCTGCCCCACGGCGTGGCCCTGGTCCGCAACGCCTGGATTCCGTGGCTCGGCGGCAGGCTCGCGCGCTTGAACGGGCCCGCCGCCGCGGTGACACTGGGCCGCACGATTCTGGTCCATCCGCATGCACGTCCGACGAGCCGCCTGATTCGGCACGAGCTGGCCCACGTCCGCCAGTGGCGTGCCGATCCTGTGCTGTTCCCGCTCCGTTACGTCTGGCAGCACCTGCGGCGCGGTTATCACGACAACCCCTACGAGGTCGAAGCCCGACTCGCTGAAGACCCGTCCGGAAGGAGCGCCTAGATGCCGCAGTCGGTCATCACCATTGAACGCCACATCATCGCGCAGGAGCGCCAGTTCCCCGACGCGACCGGCGCGTTCAGCAGCATCCTCTACGAAATCGCGCTCGCTGCCAAGCTCATCGCGCGCGAAGTGAACATGGCCGGGCTGGTCGACATCCTGGGCGGGACCGGCGACGAGAACGTGCACGGCGAGCACGTCAAGAAGCTCGACATCTGGGCGCACGAAGTGATCTTCAAGGCGCTCGACCACGGCGGCCACCTCTGCTGTATGGCATCTGAAGAGGCCGAAGACATTCTGCCCATTCCCGACAGGTTCCCAACCGGACGTTACGCGCTCCTGTACGATCCGCTGGATGGCTCATCGAACATCGAGGCCAATGTCTCGATCGGCACGATCTTCTCCATCCATCGCAAGATCTCGGACGGACCGCGCGGTGGTCTGGCCGACTGCCTGCAGAAGGGAAGCGAGCAGGTCGCCGCCGGCTACGTCGTGTACGGATCCTCGACCATGCTCGTCTACACGACGGGCGCCGGCGTACACGGATTCACGCTGGATCCGTCGATCGGCGAGTTCCTGCTGAGCCACCCGAACATCAAGATCCCGGAGCCGTCGCAACGGATCTACAGCATCAACGAAGGCAATTATGGCCGCTGGTCTGCCGGCCAACGCCGTTACATCGACAATCTCAAAGGTGTGGACGGCTCGGGCGGAAAGGCATGGTCGGCACGCTACATCGGATCCCTCGTCGCGGACTTCCACCGGACGCTGCTGTACGGCGGCATCTTCATGTATCCGGCGGACGCGAAAAACGTGAACGGCAAGCTCCGCCTGCTGTACGAGGCCGCGCCGCTGTCCTTGATCGCACACCACGCGGGTGGCCGGGGTTCGAACGGCGAGGTGAGTATTCTCGACATCGAGCCGACGGCGCTGCACCAGCGGACGCCGCTGTACCTGGGCACACGCAGCTTCGTCGTAGAGGCCGAGCGGTATCTCGCGATGGACCGCGCGGAGGTCGGCGCCGTCGACTAGACGGATCTACCGCGAAGGCCGGGCAGTGCTACAGGACGCGGCCGGCGAACAGACCTTTGCCGAGGTCGCGGATCCGGTCCGCCTCTCGCGAGACGCGCCGGCCATCGCAGTCCTGCACGATCGTGGAACCGGCAGCTCGGGCGAGGCGATGGCGATCGCGTTTCGGCGACTGCCGTCGACGCGGGGCTTCGGCGAGAGCACCTACGGAGCGTCGACCGCGACGCGACGCCGACTCGGCCGTCGCGCGCGCCCTCGACTGGCTCCGAACGACGCCGATGTGTCGCGGCGGCTCGTGACCAGATCGTACGCCTAGCCGGAAGAAGCCGGACGGGGGATGGATGCGGCGGACAACTCCTCGATCGCCGTGCTGGCCCGCTCGATGAGATCGACCTTGTCGGCGTGTGGCAGAAACGCCGCCTCGAAGCCCATCAATGCGACATCGCAGAGCTCATCCCAATCGAAGCCCAGTTCGCGGTGCGCGTGCAGGTACTCTTCCGAGACCGTCGTCGCGCTCATGAGCGTGTTGTCGGTGCACAACGTGACGACGAGGCCGTCGTCGTACATGCGACGGAGCGGGTGGTCCGCGTAAGATCGAACGGCCCGCGTCTGCACGTTGGAAGTCAGACAGATTTCGACCGGGATGCGATAATCGTTCGCATAGGCGTACAGCGCCGGGTCCTCGAAGAGGCGGGTCCCGTGGCCAACGCGCCGGGCGCCGCAGATGTGGATGGCCTCGCGAACGGAGGCGGAGCCGTGCGCCTCGCCGGCGTGAATCGTGACGGCGAGGTTCGCCCAGGCCGCGACACGGAACGCCTCGAGATGCTCGGCCGGCGGATGGCCGTCTTCAGGGCCCGCGAGGTCGAAGGCGACCACGCCCCTGCCGCGAAACGACGCGGCCAGCCTCGCCAGCTCGACCGAGGTGGAGGCCGGCAGATTGCGCAGGCCACACACGATGAGCGCGGATCGAATGCCGTGATCGCGCCGGGCGCGTTCGAGGCCGCGCAATGCGCCTTCGATCGGGTCCGGCAGGGCGAGGCCCTGGCGCACGTTGAGGATCGGCGAGAACCGGATCTCGGTATACCACACCCCGTCGTTCGCCAGGTCCTCGGCCAGCTCGTAGGCGATGCGTTCGATGGCTTCCGTCGTCTGCATCACCGAGAGCGTGATCTCGAATCGCGCCAGGTAATCGACGAGATTGCGGGCGTCACGAACGTGCATGTATTCGGCGAGCGCCTGCGGTTCCGTGACGGGAAGCTGGATCCCCGCGTTCTCCGCGAGCTCCAGCAACGTCGCCGGGCGGAGGCTGCCATCGAGGTGGACGTGGAGCTCGGTCTTGGGTAGCGCGCGAATGCGCGCCTCGAGATCGTACATCAAACCTCCGGTTGTGGCCCCGCCGCGTCGGCCGGTGTGACCGCGGCGGTTCGCCGGACCAGACGCAACCGCTCAGACGCGTCGGCCTCCGCGCGGCGGGCCCGTGCCTTGGATGTGCGACCCGGCCCGACCGCCGCGTGCAGCGCGGCATGCGCCGCAGCCAGCCGCGCGACGGGCACGCGGAACGGCGAGCAGGAAACGTAATCGAGGCCGGTCTCGTGGAAGAACTCGACCGAGGACGGATCGCCGCCGTGCTCGCCGCAAATGCCGACCTTGAGGTCACGCCGCCGCTGTCTGCCCTCCCAGGTCCCGATCTGCACGAGCTGACCGACGCCTTCCCGGTCCAGAACCTGGAACGGGTCGTCGGCCAGGATGCCGTCTTCCAGGTAGCGGGGCAGGAAGGTGCCGGCATCGTCTCGCGAGATGCCGAACGTCGTCTGTGTCAGGTCATTCGTGCCGAAAGAGAAGAACTCGGCCTCCTGCGCGATTTCCGCCGCCGTGAGAGCGGCCCGCGGCAACTCGATCATGGTGCCGACCAGGTACGGCACGGCGAGGTCCGCGGCCTGGAAGATCGATGTCGCGATCTTGCGGATGGCATCGCCCTGGATGGCCAGCTCCTTCGCCGTTGCGACGAGCGGAATCATGACCTCCGGCCGCGGCCGAAGACCCTGCCGCTCCGCTTCGACGGCAGCCTCGAAAATGGCACGCGCCTGCATCTCCATGATCTCGGGATACAGGATGGCCAGGCGCACACCACGCGTTCCCAGCATCGGATTGGCTTCCCGGTAGCGCTCGAGCAGCGTCATCACGTCGTCAATGCTGAGGCCCGCGTGGCGCGCGAACGTCGCAATATCGGCCTCGGCGCTCGGCAGGAACTCGTGCAGCGGCGGATCGAGCAGCCGGATCGTGACGGGCAACCCGTCCATGGCGCGGAAGATGTCGATGAAATCCTGCCGTTGCATGGGCAGGATCTTCTCGAGGGCGGCGGCCCGCGCCGCACCGGTCTCGGCGAGGATCATCTCGCGGACGGCCTGCACGCGATCGCCCTCGAAGAACATGTGCTCGGTCCGGCACAGCCCGATGCCTTCCGCACCGAACTCTCGGGCCTTGCGTGCGTCGGCCGGCGTATCGGCATTGGCGCGGACGCCGAGCGTGCGTCGCTCGTCGGCCCAGGTCATGATGCGCAGGAAGTCGTCGCCCGGCTCGGGCTCGACGGTCGGCACCTGACCGATCAGGATGCGGCCGGCCGTTCCATCGACCGTGATCCAATCGCCGGTCTGCAGGGTCCGCCCGTTCGCGTGCAGGCGTCCCTGCTTCCCTTCGATGTGCAGGTCCTGCGCGCCGACGACGCAGCACTTTCCCATCCCACGCGCGACGACGGCGGCGTGAGACGTTATGCCGCCACGTGCGGTCACGACGGCGCGGGCCGCGACCATGCCAAGGAAATCGTCCGGTGAAGTCTCGTTGCGGACGAGGATGACCTCCTGGCCATCACGGCTGAGGCGAACGGCGTCGTCCGGATCGAAACAGACGCGGCCGGTCGCTGCACCCGGCGAAGCGGGCAGTCCGCGCGCCAGCTCGTCCGTCGCGGCGTTCGGGTCGATGCGCGGGTGAAGCAGCTGATCCAGTTGACGGGGGTCGACGCGCAGCACGGCCTCGGTCTCATCGATCAGTTTCTCATCGACCATCTCCACGGCGATCCGAACGGCCGCTGCGGTGGTGCGCTTGCCCGTCCGCGACTGCAGCAGGAAGAGGTGACCCCGTTCGACCGTGAACTCGAGGTCGAGCATGTCGCGAAAATGCTGCTCCAGCGTGTCCTGCACCGCGACCAGCCGCTCGTACGCTTCGGGCAGCTTCTCGGCCATGCGGTCGATCGAAAGCGGCGTACGGATGCCGGCGACGACATCTTCACCCTGCGCATTCACGAGGAACTCGCCGAACAGGCGGCGTTCGCCGGTCGATGGGTCGCGCGTGAACGTGACGCCCGTTCCCGACGTCTCGCCAAGGTTGCCGAAGACCATCGCCTGCACGTTGACTGCGGTGCCGAGGTAGTTCGGAATCCCGTGAACGCGGCGGTAGGCAATGGCGCGCTCGACGTTCCAGGAGCGGAACACGGCTTCGATGGCGCCCCAGAGCTGGAGCCACGGATCGTCGGGGAACGGATCGCCCGTATGATCCCGGACAATGGCCTTGAAATCGCTCGTGATGGCCTTGAGATCGTCCGCGGACAGGCCGCTCTCGTGAGGCACGTTGCGCAGCTTCGTCGCGGCCGCGAGCCGGTCTTCGAACGACTGGGCGTCCACGCCGAGCACGACATCGCCGTACATCTGGACGAACCGCCGGTAGGAATCCCAGGCGAAGCGTGCATTGCCGGTTGCGCTCTCCAGGCCGGCGACCGTCCGGTCGTTCAGGCCGAGGTTGAGAATCGTGTCCATCATGCCGGGCATGGACACGGCGCCGCCGCTGCGCACCGAGACGAGCAGAGGATCTTCCACGTTGCCGAACGAGCGGCCCGTCCGCCCTTCGATTCGGTTCAGTGCGTCGGCGACCGCTTCTTCGAGGCCTTCGGGATTGTGATGTTCTCGGAGGTAATAGCGGCAGACTTCCGTGGTGATCGTGAAGCCGGGCGGGACCGGGATTCCGATGCGGGCCATCTCGGCGAGGTTGGCGCCCTTGCCGCCGAGAATGGAACGGTCTTCCCGGGAACCGTCCGCCGTGCCGCCACCAAAACTGTAGACGAGTTTCGTCATGATCCGATTCCTCTGCCGGTTCGACCGCTCAACAGCGCGGACTCGCGACCCGTCCCATTTCCAAATCCACGAGTGGCGCCGGGTACCGTCCGGAGAAGCAGGCGTCGCAGAACGGTCCGTGCTCCGCGACTGCAGCGTTCATGCCCTCCAGGGACAGGTAGCCGAGCGAGTCCACGCCGAGGTGCTCGCGGATCTCATCGACACTGTGCCGGGCGCCAATCAGCTCTTCCCGCGTCGGCATGTCGATGCCGTAGTAACACGGCGACACGACGGGCGGGCTCGCGACCCGGAAGTGGACCTCGCGGGCGCCGGCTTCGCGGATCATCGCGACGAGCCCGCGGCTGGTCGTGCCGCGCACGAGCGAATCGTCCACGACGGCGACGCTCTTGCCCTCGATGACCTCCCGCACGGCGTTGTACTTGATCCGCACGCGGAAGTCGCGTCCCTCCTGTGTCGGATGGATGAACGTTCGGCCGACATAATGGTTCCGAATGAGGCCGAGCTCGTAGGGGACGCCGCTCTGCTCGGCAAAGCCGAGCGCCGCCGAATTGGACGAGTCGGGCACACTGAACACGCAGTCGGCGCCTGGCGCCGGCTGCTCGCGTGCGAGCTGGCGGCCGAAAGCGCGCCTGGCCCGGTCGACACTGGCGCCCCAAACGCGGGAGTCGGGCCTCGCGAAGTAGACCAGCTCGAAGATGCACGAGGCCGGACGGTTCACCGCGGGCAGTGCCGGCAACGGCTGGACCTGTCCATTCTCGATCTTGAAGATCTCGCCCGGGGCGAGGGCGCAGTCCATCTCGGCGCCGGCCAGGTCGAGAGCGCACGTCTCGCTGGCAAGGACCCAGCCATCGCCGGCGCGCCCGAGCACCAACGGCCGGAAGCCCCACGGATCGCGCGCCGCGTACAGCGTGTCGCCCACCGTGAGGATGACCGAGTAGGCGCCAATCAGCTGGGACAGTGCGTCATGAACCTGCTCGTCGACGGATCGCTTCCGCGAGCGCGCGATGAGGTGGACGATGATCTCCGTGTCGACGGTCGTCTGGAAGAGCGCACCCTCCCGAACGAGCGTATCGCGCAGGGCCGCGGCATTCGTGATGTTGCCGTTGTGGACGACGGCGAGGTCACCCTGATGATAGGAGACGACGATCGGCTGGGCATTGACCAGGCCGGGCCCGCCCGCGGTCGAGTAGCGCGTATGCCCGAGCGCGACCGAGCCGGTCAGGCGGCGCTTCAAAATTGCGTCTGTGAAACCCTCGACGACGAGACCCTCGGCTTTGTGGAGTCGGGTGTGCCCGCCGTTCGCCGCCGCGATGCCGGCCGCTTCCTGGCCGCGGTGCTGTAGCGCATACAGCCCGAGGAAGACGAGCTCAGCCGCGCCTTCGATCCCCGCGACGCCGACAATGCCGCACATACGTTCAATGCTCCGTGAGCGCGCGGTCCATGAATCGTGGCAGCGCCGTCCGGTGGACTTCGGCCAGGTCGGCGGTCGCCACATCGATCGAAAAGCCTCGCCCGCCCAGCCGGAAGCGCGGGCCCTCGCCGCGCCCGGGCGTGAGCGGCACCAGGTCCGTGACACG
Organism: Longimicrobiales bacterium; assembly: GCA_041617355.1. Lineage (GTDB taxonomy): Bacteria > Gemmatimonadota > Gemmatimonadetes > Longimicrobiales > RSA9 > JBFJPA01. The sequence continues at coordinate 1,824 of JBFJPA010000040.1, read as the reverse complement.
TCCGATCACGGCGGCCGGGATGGCGCGGTACGCCGCGACCGACAGCACGGCCTCGAGGTGCGCCTCCTCGCACCCAAGCACGACACGACCCTGCGCTTCACCGAACAGCAGTGGCGCGACCTCGAGGTCGTCGTCGAGCGCGACGTCGATGCCGGCGACGCCGTCGCCGTCTGCACCGAAGCACAGCTCGGCGAGCGCCACCGCGAGCCCGCCTTCCGAACAGTCGTGCGCGGCCGAGAGCAGGCCACTCTCGGCCATGTCGACGACGGCGTCGTGCAGCGTCCTCTCGGCCGCCAGGTCGAGCGCGGGCGGTGCGCCAGCGACGAGGCCGTGCACGACCTTGAGGTACTCGGATGCGCCCAGCTCGTCCGTATTGCGGCCCAGCAGCACGATGCGGTCGCCGACTCGGTGCAGGGAATTGCCGACGCGACGCGCGACGTCCTCGAGGACACCGACCATGCCGATGACCGGCGTCGGGTAGATCGCGCCCGCAGGGTTCTCGTTGTACAGGGAGACGTTGCCGCTGACGACCGGCGTGTCGAAGGCGCGGCACGCTTCGCCCATGCCACGCACGGCTTCGCGCAGCTGATGGTAGACCTCCGGCTTCAGCGGATTGCCGAAGTTGAGGTTGTTCGTGATGGCGCGGGGTCGGGCACCGACGCAGGCGAGATTGCGGGCGGCCTCGGCGACCGCGATCTGTGCGCCCCGGTGGGGATCGAGATACACGTAGCGAGGGTTGCAGTCCGTCGTCGCTGCGATGCCCTTCGTCGAGCCTCGCACCCGGAGCACGCCCGCGTCACCGCCGGGTCCGAGCACGGTATTCGTGCGGACGGTCGAATCGTACTGGTTGTAGACCCAACGCTTGGATGCGATGTTCGGCGAACCCAGCAGCCGCAGCAGCACGCGAAGCGGGTGCTCGCGGGCGGGCGCCAGATGCTCTTCGGCCGGGCTCCATTCCCGAAGCCGGCGAACCTCGGCCGCCTCGCGCGCCTCGCGCTCGTACGTCGGACAACCTTGCACCAGCTCTTCGCCGGGAATCTCGCAGACGGGGACACCGTTTTCCCGAACGCGGTAGAGTCCATCCTCGGTGACCTGCCCGATCACGGCCGCCTCGAGCTCCCACTTCTGCAGGATGCGCTTGACCTCCTCCTCGTGGCCGGCCTTCGCCACGACGAGCATGCGCTCCTGCGATTCGCTCAACAGGATCTCATACGGCGTCATGCCACGCTCACGCGTCGGCACCAGCGCGACATCGATGTCGACGCCGGTGCCTGCGCGGGCTGCCATCTCCGAGGAGGACGACGCGAGTCCCGCGGCACCCATGTCCTGGATGCCGACGATGTGGCCGCTGCGGATCAGCTCGAGTGACGCCTCGAGCAGCAGCTTTTCGGTGAACGGGTCGCCCACCTGAACCTGTGGCCGCTTCGCCTCGCTCTCTGCCGACAACTCTTCGCTGGCGAAGGTCGCGCCGTGGATGCCATCGCGGCCCGTGCGCGCGCCGACGGCGAGGATCGGGTTGCCCGGGCCGGCCGCGACTGCACGGATCAACTCGTCCGTGCGCATCAAGCCGATGGCCATGGCATTCACGATCGGGTTGCCCTCGTACGCGTCGTCGAACCAGACCTCGCCGCCGATGTTCGGAATGCCCACACAGTTGCCATAATCGCCAATGCCTTTCACGACGCCGGCGAACAGGTAGCGCACGCGAGGACGGTCCAGAGAGCCGAAGCGGAGCGAGTCGAGCACCGCGATCGGCCGTGCGCCCATGGTGAAGACATCGCGCAGGATTCCGCCCACTCCCGTGGCTGCGCCCTGGTAGGGCTC